>JAESRD010000044.1 GCA_016764835.1 Paracoccaceae bacterium
CAAAGACTGGAGGCGCATTGCAATGCGCTACGACAGATGCCCGGAGCTCTTCCTCTCAGCCATTATTCTGGCTTCTATCGTGTTATTCTGGTTATGAGTCCTGACCCTAGGTTTACAATCTTCCTTCGCGATCGTTTGTAGAGATTTCGTACTTTGCGTTTGGTCGCGACATCCACTCTCTCTATTCAATATTCAGCTAGACGTCTTGCACAGCCGTTGGCGTTTCTTGTGCCCGCTTGAAGCCAAGTTGCGTTCTTGACCGGACGAAATTGCAGTTCTAAATGGACACCTCTGAAAAAGTGATTCAGTTTCAGCGAGTTAGAAATTCGCCAGACTCCGATCTATGCCGGACGCCATATTTTGTGACGTTTGGCATGAAACGCGCGCGCGCCGTTGCCGTGTCTCGCGTTTCGCTGTCTGCACTAGACGGAAAGCCGACGCTAACGGCACGACATAGTCGCACGCGTATTGAGTCTCTGGCCAAAGCCGCCCCAGCTCGGCACATGCATATTTGCATATCAGATCAAGAAAAATGGCCAATTCTATTGAAGTGGGCACGTCTGTACCACGTTCACAGACGCAAAATTCCTTTTGCCAAATATCAATAGAAAATCCAATTTCACGAAGGAGAAATAGGGTGCAAACAATTCAACGATTTTCGCGCATCACCGGTGCAATATACTTGTTCATTGCCATAGCGGGCGGGTTTGGCATCAGTTATGTGCAGAGCCTTGTTGTAACCGGCGACATCGCTGCCACGATCAGCAACCTTGTAGCCAATGAGACAACCATCCGCTTCGCTATCATCGCCGCGCTGCTCACCCAACTGGGGCATTTATTTCTTGTACTCATGCTCTACAAAATCCTCGCCCCGGTTAATGCGGCAATCGCAAGGTTGATGGTCATATTCGTTTTGGTTGGCATTCCGATCGCAATGCTCAACGAGGTAAATTACGGGATCGTTCTGTTCTTGCTCGATAACGCAGACAGCTCATCGACGCTAATATCGGCATTCTTGGAATCCCATCATTACGGCATCATCATCGTACAAATATTCTGGGGCCTGTGGCTGTTTCCCTTTGGATACCTGATCTACAAATCTGACTTTTTGCCAAAAATCATCGGCGTGACACTGATGATTGGCTGTTTTGGATATCTCGCCGACAGCATGGTGTATATCTTCAACCCCACCTATCCGATCACCTTTTCGCTTTATCTGTTCTGGGGCGAGCTGATCGTCCTGCTCTGGCTGATGATCCGGGGTGTGAATGCCAAAAAATGGGCGCAACAGATGGATGTTCATCCGACCCTCACCTAACAAAAAAGGGCCGCGCATTGTCAAAATGCGCGGCCCTCTTGTTCTTGCCAATCAGCGTTTACCCGATAATGCTATTAAGCGTCGCCGATGGCCGCATCACGGCTATGGTCTTGGCCGCATCCCCATGGAAATAGCCGCCCAGATCAGCGCCAGCACCCTGCGGCGCTGCCAGTTCAACCACGATCTTGGCCTCATTCGCAGCCAATGCGTCCGCAACTGGGGCAAAATGCGCCGCCAGCTCAGCATCGTCCGTCTGCGCTGCCAAAGCATCGGCCCAGTAGCGGGCAAACCAGTAATGGCTGTCGCGGTTATCTGGCTCGTTCACCTTGCGCGAAGGTGAGCGGCCATTGTCCAGAATGCCTTGTGTCGCGGCATCAACAGCTGCCCCCAGCACACGGGCTTTCGCGTTATTTTTGCTTTCGGCCAAAAAGTTAAGGCTTTCGCCCAGTGCACAGAACTCGCCGAGGCTGTCCCAGCGCAGATGGTTTTCTTCAACCAGCTGCTGCACATGTTTTGGGGCCGAACCGCCAGCGCCGGTTTCAAACAAGCCGCCGCCATTCATCAGCTTAACGATGGAAAGCATCTTGGCAGATGTTGCCAGCTCCAAGATCGGGAACAGGTCTGTCAGATAGTCGCGCAGCACATTGCCGGTGATGGCGATGGTGTCCTCGCCCTTGGTAATGGTCTCGAATGAGGCGCGGGTGGCGGCGCGCGGGGCCATGATCTCAAACTTGTCAGCGACGCCTTTGGCGGCAAGGATCGGTTTGACATAGGCAATCAGCTCGGCGTCATGGGCGCGGGCCGCGTCGAGCCAGAAGATAGCCCGAATGCCTTCGGTCTTCTGGCGGTCAATCGCCAGGTTTACCCAGTCTTCGATCGGGGCCTTGTTGGCCGAGGATGAGCGCCAGATGTCGCCCGCCTCAACCGCATGGCTGTGCAGCACGGTGCCATCATCGAGGATCATCTTGACAATGCCCGCCTCGGCGATCTCAAACGTGGTTGGATGCGAGCCATATTCTTCGGCTCTTTGCGCCATCAGGCCCACATTTTGCACGGTGCCTGCGGTCGCCGGGTTCAGCTTGCCATTCTCTTTAAAGAACTTCACGGACTCGTCGTAGACCGGCGCATATGAATTGTCTGGGATCAGGCAATTGCAGTCAGACTCGGCACCATCCGGGCCCCAGCCCTTGCCACCAGCGCGGATCAGCGCTGGCATAGACGCGTCGATGATCACATCAGACGGCACATGCAGGTTGGTGATACCCTTGTCGCTATCAACCATATAGAGCGGCGGACGCTGCGCCATACAAGCATCAATATCGGCCATGATTTCAGCATGGTCAGCCACGCGCGCGAGGAGATCGCCAAGGCCAGAATTGGGGTTCACGCCCAGATCAGCCATGGTGCTCCCATGTTTCTCAAACACCGGCGCGAGGAAGACTTTGACCGCATGGCCAAAGATGATCGGGTCCGAGACCTTCATCATCGTGGCCTTCATATGCAGCGAGAACAGCGTGCCCTCAGCTTTGGTCTTCTCGATCTCATCGGCCAAGAAAGCGTCCAAAGCGACGGCGCTCATGAAGGTGGCGTCAACCACGGTGCCCGCCGGATAGCTGAGACCGTCTTTCAGAACCACTTCACCAGAGGCGGTTTCCAGCACGATCTTGGCAGTGGCGGCCGATGCCAAGGTGGCCGAGGTCTCGTTCGAGAAGAAGTCGCCGCCCTCCATTGCCGCAACGCGGGTTTTGCTGCTGGCTACCCAGTCGCCCATGCGGTGCGGGTTTTTCTGGGCAAAGCTTTTTACCGCTTTGGCGGCGCGGCGGTCAGAGTTGCCCTCGCGCAGAACCGGGTTCACGGCCGAGCCTTTGAGCGTGTCATACTTGGCGCGCACGGCTTTCTCTTCATCGCTGCTCGGGTTTTCTGGGTAATCTGGCAGCGCGTAGCCTTGCGATTGCAGCTCTTTGACCGCGGCCAGTAGCTGCGGCACAGAAGCCGAAATATTAGGCAGCTTGATGACATTAGCGTCAGCGGTTTTGACAAGCTTGCCCAGCTCGGCCAGATCGTCTGGTTGGCGCTGTGCTTCGGTCAGATAGGCGGGAAAGGTCGCCAAGATACGCCCGGCAAGGCTAATGTCTTTTGTCCCCACAGATACACCGGCGGCGGCGGCGAATTTCTGGATGATCGGCAAGAACGACGCCGAGGCAAGCTCAGGCGCTTCGTCGACTTTGGTGTAGATAATATCTGACATGTGGGAACCTCTCGAAGTTGAGTTTCCCGATCCTTACAGGATACAGTCACAGACGCCTACCGTATACTACGGTATATAATGGCAAATGCCGGGATAGGGACAATATGCCTCGTACAGCTTGCTAGACCCGCTGCCCCTCTTGGTCAAAGAAGTGCAACCGATCCTCAGGGAAAGTCAGCCCAACCTTTTCGCCGGGCTTCAACCCACTATCGCCGCTCAGCCGCGCCGTTATCCGCTCTTCAAGCCCGCAATTTAAGATCACATAGGTATCGGCACCCAGATATTCGAGCACATCTACCTCGCCGCTAATTGCGCCGCTGCCGGCCGCGCCAATCTTGATATGCTCTGGTCGAATGCCAAGATGAATAGCGCTGCTTTGTGGCCCAACACCGTGCCCCGCGCCGGGCAGCTGGTAGGCGCCATTGCCCGCCTCGCATTGCAGCACGTTCATCTTTGGCGAGCCGATAAACTGCGCCACAAACAGATTGGCCGGTTTCTCATAAAGCGCGCGCGGGCTGCCTACTTGGGCAATCAGCCCGCCATCAAGCACCACGATCCTGTCAGCCAGTGTCATCGCTTCGACCTGATCATGGGTGACATAGATCATCGTGCTTTTGAGCGTTTGGTGCAGCTTGGCGATCTCGTAGCGCATCTCAACCCGCAGGGCAGCGTCAAGATTAGACAGCGGCTCGTCAAACAAAAACGCGGTCGGGTCGCGCACAATAGAGCGGCCAATGGCCACACGCTGGCGCTGGCCGCC
>JAESRD010000045.1 GCA_016764835.1 Paracoccaceae bacterium
TCTGCCCCCTTCTCATGGTTTGCAAGCAAACCACTGCCAGGCAATGGACAATGGCAGCCAGTTTTCTGGTGAAAACCTTCAGGTTTTAGTGCTGGGCGCTTATGCGTCGGCCTCATACGTTGGTCACATCAAGCAATGATAAAATATCGCTGCAATTGCTAATCTGACCGCCGCAACAATCAGACAGCAAGAACCTGATCAGCTCGTTCACGGCGCCAAGATTGGCGGCATAGTGAATTTCGCGCTGATGGCGCGTGGCCGTCAATATACTAGACCTCTTGAGGATTGAAAGATGCCCCGACAGGGTTGAGGGCACAATCTCAAGACGGCGCGAGATTTCGAGCGCGGGCAGACCGGCGGGCCCGACCTTGACCAACAGCCGAAACACCGAGATCCGCGTTGATTGGGCCAGCGCAGAGAAGACATCTATTGCATTCGTTTGATCCATATTTCGTCAATGCCCGAAATATCGAATCTTGACAAGAGGCCCTGCGCGCCTTAGCCCAGATGATAATTCGGTAATCGCCGAAATGACGTTTTCAGGTAGGCCCGCATGACCGGATCGTTGATCACAGCTGAAGTTGATTTTGATACAGATGGCAAACAGACAGGCTATCTGCGGGTGCCGCATTCGGTGCACCGCTCGGCTTACGGTTGGCTGCCGGTGCCGATCACGGTCATTCGCAATGGTGCCGGGCCAACACTGATCTTGCTCGCCGGGAACCATGGCGATGAATATGAGGGGCAGATTGTCCTGTCTGAGCTGGCGCGCAATCTGATGCCGCAGCAAATACGCGGGCGGCTGATCATCTTGCCGATGCTCAACCTGCCCGCCGCCCAAGCCGGGCGCAGAACCTCGCCGATTGATGATGGCAACCTCAACCGTCTGTTCCCCGGCGACGCCAATGGCACGCCAAGCGAGATGATCGCGCATTTTGTCGAGGAGGTGCTGATGCCACTGGCGGACTATTCGGTTGATCTGCATTCGGGCGGCAACTCGCTGTTTTACCCGGCGACATTGCTGCGCGGGCAGGGGCGTAGCCCTGATGAGACCGCCGCGTTGATGCTTATGCAAGAAGCGCTCGATCTGCCCTATGCATGGGTGTTCACATCGGGCGGCGGCCCGGCGAGCACGGCGCGCACTGCAATGGGTGCTGCCAACCGCAAGGGGGTGGTCAATGTAATGACCGAGCTTGGCGGTGGCGGCGTGGTGACACCTGACATCTTGAAGCGCACCTTGCGCGGGCTTACCCGACTTTTACACAGCCTTAAAATGTTGCCTGATTACGTGCCAGATGCGGCCCTCGGCACGCGCGAGCTGAACACGCGTGGCTCGGTCTATGCTTACGCTGACGGCCTTTTTGAGCCGCTCAAAGAGAGTGGTGACGCGGTCGCCAAAGACGAGATCGTCGGCCTCATTCACCACCCCGAAACGCCGCTGCAGGCCCCTGACGAAATCACCTCGCTTTATGCCGGTATCGTCTTGTGTATGCGGGCAATGGCCCCTGTGCGGCGCGGGGATGCTGTTTACCAAATCGCAGCGGATGCCACCTGATGCAGCACCCGGTTTCGCTTGATGATATCTGCCGCGCCGCACCATTGCTGGCAGGCATTGTCAGCCGCACGCCCGTGTTGGAAAACCACGACGTGAACGCCATGCTTGGCGGGCGGCTGCTGCTGAAGGCCGAGAATTTTCAGCGCACGGGGGCGTTCAAAATACGCGGCGCGTATCACCGCATGTTGCAAATGACCCCGGCTGAGCGGGGGCGCGGCGCGGTGACTTATTCATCTGGCAACCATGCGCTTGGCGTGGCGCTGGCGGCGCAGCTGCTTGGGTCATCGGCTGTTATTGTCATGCCGAGCGATGTGCCTGAGGCCAAGATGCAAGCGGTGCGAAAGCTGGGCGCAAAGATCGTAACTTTTGAGCGCGACCAGCAAGAGAGCGGTGATATTGTCGCCCGTATTCAGGCCGAGACCGGCCGTCTTGAAGTCCCGCCAAGCGCCCATGCGTTGGTCTTGGCCGGTGCGGGCACCGCAGCGCTTGAGCTGCTGGAGGATTCGGGCGGGCTTGATAGCGTTGTTGTCCCTTGTGGCGGCGGTGGGCTGACGGCGGCGACGGCAGTGGTCATGGCTGAGGCCGCGCCAAAGGTGCAGGTTTTTGCCGCTGAGCCTGTGCTGTTTGACGACACGCGCAGGTCACTAGAAGCGGGCCGCCGGGTCGCCAACCCCAAGGGCCAGCGCACCATCTGCGATGCGATCATGACCCCGATCCCCAACGCAGTGACCTTCCCCATTAACCAAGCGCTCTTGGCTGGTGCGGTGGTTGTCAGCGACGCTGAGGTGCGCACCGCCATGCGCTTTGCTTTTGACCATTTCAAAATTGTCACCGAGCCGGGTGCCGTCGTCGGCCTAGCCGCGATCTTGAACGGACGCGTGCCGATAGCTGACCGCGTGGTGGCGACGATACTCACGGGCGGCAATATCTCAGCCGCACGGTTTGCCGCGTTGCTGGAGGCGTCATGACGCCAGAATTTAACTTCGATGAAGAGATTAACCGCCGCGAGGTCCCCGCGCTAAAAGTCCATAAAATGGTGTTGGGCGCTGATGGAATGAGCCTGTTCGCCGCCGGTGTCGCCGATATGGATTTTCGCGCGCCGCCGGTGGTGCTTGAGGCGCTAAGCGCGCGTTTGAGCCACGGTGTTTTTGGCTATGAGACCGTGCCTGACGGGCTGATACCCGCGCTGACAAATTGGCTCAAGACCCGTCATGATTGGGCCGTTGACCCGGCTCATATCTTGCGCGCGCCTAATGTGCTCAACGCGCTGGCGATGGCCGCCAATCTGTTTACCAATGCCGGTGACGGGATCATCATCCAACCGCCAGTATTCTTCGATTTTGCTGACATTATTTCTGAGAACGGGCGGCGGATTGTTGAGAATCCGCTGCTGCTGCAAGATGGTCGCTACCAGATGGATTTTGACGGGCTGGCCCAACTCGCAAGCGATCCGCGCACCAAAATGCTGTTTTTATGCAATCCGCATAACCCGGTCGGCCGGGTCTGGACACGGGCCGAGCTGACACGGTTGGGCAAGATTTGCCGTGCGCATAATGTGCTGGTTGTCGCCGATGAAATCCACGCCGATATTACCTATTCAGAGCACGGATACACCCCCTTCGCCACGCTCTGCGCCGCCGATGCGCAAAACAGTATTACCTGCCTGTCACCGGCCAAAAGCTTCAACATCGCCGCCTGCTGCTCAGCCTTTACACTCATTGCCGATGACAAGTTGAGGCTGATGTATCAAGCAGAAAACAGCCGCCTAACTGTCAACAAAAACAACGCCTTCGCCAGTGTCGCTATGCAGGTCGCCTACCGCGACGGCGGCCCTTGGCTTGATGCCGCGACAGCTTATTTTCACGAAAACATTGAACTGGTGCGGGCAAGGCTTTCGCCTATCGACACTATCCAGCTGATAGAACCCGAAGGGACGTTTCTGCTCTGGCTCGATTTTCGCGCACTCGGCCTTTCACCCGACGCACTCACTCAATTTCTGCGCCAACAGGCGGGCTGGGCGGTGACACGCGGCCAGTCCTTTGGCGTGCAGGGCCATGGCTTTGCCCGGCTCAACATCGCCTGCCCACGCGCCCGGCTTGAGGCCGCATTGCAACAACTCGCCGGCGCCATTGAACACCACAATCACACAAAATATCAGGAGAAACCAAAATGACCGATGTTACCGTTTATGACCCTGCCATGTGCTGCTCCACTGGCATTTGCGGCGCCGAAGTTGACCAACGTTTGGTTACATTTGCCGCCGATCTCGACTGGCTAAAGTCAAAAGGCGTGGCCGTGACCCGGATCAACTTGTCACAAGAACCGGCCAGATTTGCCGCGAATGAAACCGTTAAAACTGTATTGGAACAGTCCGGCGTCGATGGGCTGCCGATTGTCATGGTCGAGGGTGCAATGAACTCAAACGGCCGCTACCCGGACCGTGAAGAACTGGCCGGTTTCGCAAATATTGCCTATCTGGCCGAAGCCACAATACCCGAGAGCGGCACAGGTTGCTGCTAAACCCAGACCCAATATAGATAAAATGAGCCTCGATATGTTTAAGAACCTGCCAAAATTTGTCTTCTTTACTGGCAAGGGCGGCGTGGGAAAAACCTCGCTCGCCTGCGCCACTACGCTTGACCTTGCCGCCAAGGGCAAGAAAATATTGCTGGTCAGCACTGATCCCGCATCGAATGTCGGCCAGGTTTTTGAGACTGAAATTGGCAATAAAATCACCGAGATCACCACCGCGCCGGGGGTTGATGCGATAGAGATCAACCCTGAAGAAGCCGCAGCGGAATATCGCGAACGGATTGTCGGGCCAATGCGGGGCCTTTTGCCCGAAGCGGCTTTGGCCAGCATCGAAGAGCAGCTCTCCGGTGCCTGCACGATAGAGATCGCGGCGTTTGATGAGTTTACCGCCCTGCTGACTGATAATGATCTGGTTGACCGCTATGATCATGTAATCTTTGACACTGCACCAACCGGCCACACTATCCGCATGCTCAAGTTGCCCGGCGCGTGGTCAGGCTTTCTTGAAGACGGCAAGGGCGATGCCTCTTGTCTGGGGCCACTGGCGGGCTTGGAAAAGCAGCGCGACAAATATGCGGCCGCCGTTGAGCGGCTGTCTGACGCTGGTGCCACGCGGCTGGTTTTGGTCGCACGGCCCCGGCACTCTGCGCTGGCCGAAGTTGCGCGCACCTCAATAGAGCTGGCCGATATAGGCATTCGCAACCAACATTTGGCCATCAATGGGATGATGCCGCAGGACACAGGTGGCGACCCGCTGGCATCGGCTTTGTTGACGCGAGACTTAGATGCGTTAGCGGCGATGACCGCCGATGTTGCCGCCTTGCCGCGGAGCGTTTTTGCGCTGCGGTCTGAGAACCTTGTGGGCTTGGCAGCGCTAAAACGCTTTGCCGCTGGCGCGGATGACACTGGTCAAATTATAGCTATTGGTGGCGACGATCTGGCCGATCTGCCGCCGCTTGGCCTCCTGGTTGATGACCTTGAGAAAGCCGGAAAAGGCTTGATCATGTTCATGGGCAAGGGCGGTGTTGGCA
>JAESRD010000046.1 GCA_016764835.1 Paracoccaceae bacterium
CGCCGACGCCGATCGCGACCACGGGGAGCTTGAACTTCTCGGCCAGCGCCACCAGGACGCCGCCCTTGGCGCTGCCGTCGAGCTTGGTCACCACCAGGGCATCGACCGGCGACATGGTCTTGAAGGTCTCGACCTGGGCATGGGCGTTCTGGCCGGTCGTGGCGTCGAGCACCAGCAGGCAGGAATGCGGCGCGTCGGGATCGAGCTTGCGGATCACGCGCACGATCTTGGCCAGCTCTTCCATCAGATCAGTGCGGTTTTGCAACCGCCCTGCCGTGTCGATGAGCAACAGATCAGCGCCTTGGGCGGCTGAGATTTCCATGGCCTCATAGGCAAGGCTGGCCGGGTCTGAGCCTTCGGGCGCTGTCAGCACCGGCACCCCGGCCCTGTCGCCCCAAACTTGCAGCTGCTCTACGGCGGCGGCGCGAAACGTGTCACCTGCCGCAATAACCACCGACTTGCCAGCGGCCTTAAACTGGCTGGCCAATTTGCCAATGGTCGTGGTCTTGCCAGAGCCATTAACCCCGACCACCAGCACCACCTGCGGCTTGCTTGGATAAAGCGGCATCGGCTTGGCGACTGGCTCCATAATCCGAGCGATCTCGGTCTTGAGCGCGGTCTTAATCTCAAGGCTGGTCAGACGTTTTCCCATCCGGCCTTCGGCGATATTGGCGGTAACGCGCATGGCGGTATCAACGCCCATATCGGTGGCAATCAGCAGCTCTTCCAGCTCTTCGAGCATGTCATCATCAAGCAATCGGCGCGGCGCTTCGGGAGCCGCAGGGGCGGTCCGGCGGCCAAGCACGCGTGATAGCAGGCCAGGGCGCGGGGCGGCAGGCTCAGGCGCAGCTTCAGGTTCTGGCACCAGCTCTGGGGCAGGTTCAATCTCAAGTTCAAGGGGTGCGGCTGGCGGCTCTTCAGCCTCAATTATTTGGGCGGGCTCCGGCTCTTTCAGTTCAGGTTCTATAGTTTCCGGCGCAACCGGCGCGGGTGTTACAGGCTCAGCCGCAACCGCTTTAGGCGCAGGTTCCGAAACCACTGTTCCTTCGACCTCAGCCCCCTGATCACTGTCGCCAACAATCGCGTCCAGCCCTTGGGTGATCTTAGACGAAGAACGCGTCAAACGATCCTTGAGCTTTTTGAAGAATGACATGTCTCGCCCCGTATTTACGCCCGAAATTTGCCCCGCAATAATGGCCCCAAATACTTAGGCCAGTGCAGGCACTCAGCTCTTCACCTAATCCTTGTCGCGGCCCTTGGAAAGCCCCGCGCCCTAATGTCCGGCTGGCAGGCGCATCAAAGCATGATAACGACCATGGCAGGAGGCAATATGTTTCGTTTCACGCTGGCCACATTACTGCCCTTGCCGCTTATCGCCGCCGCAGCTTTGCGCGGCGGCATCTGGGCGCTTGCCGCTCTGGTGGCAATGACATCGCTCACCGCACTCCTCGACATTCTCATTGCCAAAACCGCCCATACAGCCCCCGACCAAGAATTTCCCGCCGCCAACACGCTCTCGGTAATCTTGGGTCTCAGCCATTTCGCTTTGCTTGGCCTGTGCATCACTGTTCTGGGCCGTAGCGGCTTGAACCCATTTGAAAAATTCGCGGTTTTTACCGCGGCCGGACTGTATTTCGGCCAAGTCTCTAACTCAAATGCGCATGAGCTGATCCATCGGGGCAAGCGCCATTTGCACCTGCTCGGCACTGCCGTCTACACCTCGGTGCTCTTTGGCCATCACACCTCGGCTCATAAGCTGGTGCACCATATTCATGTGGCCACCAGCGCCGACCCCAACTCAGCCCGGCTGGGCGAAAGCTTTTACCATTTTGCCATGCGCGCATGGCGCGGCTCGTTCAGTGCTGGTCTGCGGGCCGAAAGCGCCCGCCTTTCTCGAAGCGGCCGGGCAAAATGGCGCCACCCTTATGTTGGCTACGGCGCGGGCGCGGCGCTGATGCTCGTGCTCGCCGCCCTGCTCGCCGGTCCCAGCGGTGTTGTCGCCCTGTTCGGGCTGGCCAGCTTTGCCCAAATGCAACTGCTGATGTCTGACTATGTGCAGCATTACGGGCTGCGCCGCGCCCTGCTGCCGGGTGGCAAGCCAGAGCCTGTTGGTGACCAACATAGCTGGAACGCGGGCCATGCCGCCTCAAGCGCGCTGATGCTCAATGCCCCGCGCCATTCGGACCACCACAGCCACCCCAACCGTCCTTACCCACAGCTGGCGCTTCCGCCGCATATCCCCATCCTGCCGCGCAGCCTGCCGGTCATGGCCGTTGTCGCGCTTATGCCCGGCCTGTGGCGGCGCAAGATGGACCCGCTGGTCCGCCAGTGGAGCGCCCCAGAGCCGTAACCGCCAAAAAGTGACTTCCCTTCTGCCGCTAATCTGTCAGCATCCGCGCCATGAAATATTTTCTCGTAACATGCGCCCTTTGCGCGGCCCCTGCCTACGCCGAGACCCAAAATCCTGGCCTCGGCCAGCAAATGAGCGCCGAAGAATATGACAGATTCACCATAGGCCGCACCCTCGCCTTTGGCCGCGATGGCCAAGAACCTTACGGCGTTGAGCGCTATATGTCAGACAGACGGGTGATCTGGGCCTTTACCGGCGGCGATTGCTCGCAAGGCTATTGGTACCCCAAAGCCGACATGATCTGCTTTGCCTATGAGGACTTTGACACCGAGCAATGCTGGCGCTTCTACAATGACAAAGGCAGGCTCAGCGCCACCTTCGCCAGTGATCTCGACACTGTCACCCAGTACCAAATATTGGACGACGCCGCACTGTTTTGCCCCGATTTCGGTGCCTAAAACAGGCTGCCTTGCGCGCCCTTTGCCTTGCCGCCAATTTTGATCCGCCCATCAGAAAACTGTACCTCCAGCTCGTTGGCCGCCGCCGCCGCCTTGGTGCTGGTCAATACTTTGCCATCACCGCGCACCACGGCGTAGCCGCGCGCCAAAGTCGCCCCGTAGCCGAGCGAGCTGAGCATCCGCTCCAGCGCCTCCGCCCTTTGCCGCGCCCGGCCAATCGCCGCCTGCGGCAAAGCCGGCAAGAACCGCGCACTGGCCTTGCCAAACTCTTGGCGCGCCCGCCGGGTTTGGCTGGCCAAGGCCGGGGCCAAGCGGCTGGCCAAAGCATCGGTCTCTCTATGTGCCGTGCCGGTGCTGCGCTGCGCCGCCTGCTCC
>JAESRD010000047.1 GCA_016764835.1 Paracoccaceae bacterium
GAAAGATTTGGCCACATCGAGATATTCATTGATGACAACGCGTGCCGGGACGTCTTTGCGGTTTTGCAATTCGAAAACACCTGCGCACGGTCTCGACACCCAGCTTGGCCAAATGATACGCGGTTGAGCAGCCAACAATACCGCCGCCAATGACCACGACCTGAGCAGATTTAGGGAGTTCTTTCATGGCCTTGCCTCAACTATTCAAGAATGCGGCATAGCTCTGCCGGAAACGGGTTAAATTTGTTGCCGTATAAGCGGCGAAGTCTTCATCAAGCTGCGAGGTGATCTCAGACACCATGCTCCACATGGTTTCGCGCAGCAGCGAGGCGCATTTCATCGCGTGGTAGCGGTGCATGAGCGCGTCACTCGCCGGCTGGTCGAAATACAGCTCCAGCATATGGCGCTCCTTGGCGGCGCTCAGCCCGGCGTTCGACGCCAGCCCACCAAGGTCAAACAAAGGCGCGTTAAACCCGGCATAGTCCCAGTCGATCAGCCAAAGCCGAGTGCCGTCATCAAGGATATTGGCCGGCAGAAGGTCGTTATGGCCAAAGACAATGTCGAACGGACCAGCGGCGACCTCCAGTTTGGCAGCAATCGCCAACAACTCAGGCAGAAGGGCGTGATGCATGCTCCCGTTCAGCGTCGCCGCATAATCACGCAGCACATAAAACACCCAAAACATCAGCACCGGACCGCGCAGATGCGCTGGGATTTCGCGGTGGCATTTGTGCAGCAGCGGAATAATCCGCTCAAGCATTGCCTCGCAGCGAATATCTTGCTCCCCCAGCGTGCGCGCCTCAATAAAGTCTATCACCATCACCCCGGTTTGCGCGTGAACAACCGCTGGCGACAGCCCAGCCAAATGGGCGGCGCGCGAAGCAGCCAGCTCGTTGAACCGCATGACACCATGTTCGGGGATATCCTCGCCCAAGCGCACCACATATTTTCCAGTGGCGTCACTGGCCACATAGTTCACATTGGTCAGCCCGCCGCTCAGCGGGGCCAGCGTGACAGCACCCTGCCAGATCGGCAGCGCCCTGATACGGGTCTCGTTATCCATGTGCGGCCTCCATGCCAAACCTGATCCGGGCTTTGCGCGCACTCGCAGCAATGGCCCGATCAGCTATGATGGCGATAAAAGCGATGGAGAAACCGGCGACCAAGCCGCGCCCCGTGTCAGCCTTGGTCAGCGCGATATAGACCTCTTGGCCCAAGTCGCGCGTGCCAACAAGTGCTGTGATCACCAGCATCGACAGTGCCAACATAATGGTTTGGTTCAGCCCCAGCAGGATTTCGGGCAAGGCCAGCGGCAGCCTGATATGCGTCAGCAACTGGCGCTTGGTACAGCCCGCAACCACGCCCGCCTCTATCAGCTCTGGGCTGACCATGCGCATGCCATGCGCGGCGTAGCGCACGGCGGGCACGATAGCGTAGAGCACCACCGCGACCATGGCGGTAAAATCGCCAATGCGAAACAGCATGACTACGGGGATCAGGTAGACGAAGCTCGGCAGCGTTTGCAACGCGTCAATGACCACGCCAATGATCTTGCCTGCCCGGTCATTGGTGGCCGACAACACCCCGATAGGAATGCCGATGACCGAGGCGACAACCACCGATGTGCCACACAGATAAACCGTGATCATCGCCTTTTCCCACATGCCGGTGGTGACAATGAACAGGGACATGGCCACGTTCATAGCCGCCAGTTTCCAGCCGCCAAAATACCAGCCCAGCAGGGTGATCATGGCAATGGCCCAAGGCCATGGCAGGCCAAGGAAGAAGCGTTTGGTTGGCAGCAAGAAAACGTTGAGGAAGAAGATCTTCACCGCCTCGAAGACATCAAAATAGTTGATGTTGAGGTAGCGCACAGATGTGTCCCAGAACTCGCCTGTCGTTAGCCACAAAGCCTCAGGATAGGTTTGAAAGAACGGAATGATCTGGCCGAGCGCAAAGGCGGCAATCAGGATCGCCGCGACAATACTTGTGCGTTTGTGGCGGGCAAAAACGTTGGTGCTGTCGGTTGGCGCCACCACCCCACGCTGGGCAAAGGCTTGCGACAATCGGTCGAGTGCTATCGCCAGCACGACAATGGCAATGCCCGCCTCAAAGCCACCGCCAATATCAAGCCGCCGCAGCGACGAGAGCACATCAAAGCCAAGCCCGCCCGCGCCGATCATCGAGGCGATGATCACCATATTGAGCGACAACATGATCACTTGGTTGACCCCAACCATCAGGCTCGTTGCCGCCGAGGGTACCAAAATCCGCCATGTCATCTGCCGCCGCGTACAGCCCGCCATCACGCCAAAATCGCTGATTTCAGCGTCGACTCCGCGCAAAGACAGCGTCGTGATCCGCACCATGGGCGGCATGGCATATATGACCGTGGCGACCAAAGCCGCGACCGGGCCAAAGCCGAACATGAACAAGATCGGCACCAAATACGCAAAAATCGGCACGGTTTGCATAATGTCGAGCACCGGGGTGAGAATGCGGTCAAACCGTTTGTGCCAATAGGCGGTAATGCCCAGCGCCAAGCCGCCTGCCACACCGATGGGCACGGCGATAATCACCGAGGCCAGCGTCACCATAGCGCTTTCCCATTGGCCAAACATGGCCAAATACAAGAACGAACCGCCGACGATTGCCGCCAGCCCCCATGACTTGGTGTAATGCCCCAAAGCCACGACCACGGCGATCATTGATATCCAGCTTAACGGTGGAAATATCTCAACAGCCCGGCGGCCGAAGCCCTCCATAAAACCGTCAGCTATGAGCGCGCGGGTAAAGTTATAGGGCTGCTCGATCACCCAAGACAGCGCCCGCGTCGCTTCGGTAAAGGTAAACAAGCCGAAATGCGCGTCTTCGACCAGCCAGCTCATGGCGGCCGACACCCAATCTTTGAGCGGGATCACCCACGCTTTGGGATATTCCATCGCCCAGCTGCCCTCAAACATCGCCGGGGCCAGCCGGGCAATGACAAGGTTCAGGGCGAGCAGGCCGAGGAAAACCCCTGTGGTTTTGCGCACCATGTCAGCCGCTCTTGCCAAGCAAAACACGAATAACCGCCTCGCGGTCTATCGCGCCAAGCACCGCGCCCTGCGCATCGACCACGCGAAGCGGGCTATCCGCTTCCACAACTTGCCCCGCAATGTCGGCGATTTTGGCCGTGGCAAGAATGCCGTCGCCAGTGCCCTGCGCCCCCGACTGCATGACCGCCCCCACCGACAAAACCTTGTCGAGCGACACATGGCGGGTGAATTCTTCGACATAATCAGTGGCCGGGTTGAGCACCAACTCTTCAGGCGTTGCCACCTGAATAACCGCGCCGTCTTTCATGATCGCTATGC
>JAESRD010000048.1 GCA_016764835.1 Paracoccaceae bacterium
CTTGGCACGCGGCGGGCGGATTTCATACGCTCAACGGCGACACCAATATGGCCGCCCTTCAGGGCTACACAATCCGGCTCTACCGCGAGTTAGAAGAGCTGACCGGGCTGAAATGCGGGCTGCACCATGTCGGCGGCATTACCCTTGCTGACAGCGCCGAACGGTTTGACATGCTCAAAGCCGAGCGGGCCAAGCACCGCTATATGGGGCTTGATACCGATATTATCAGCCCGGCTGAGATCACAGAACTCACCGACGGCATGGTCAATATCGACGGCATTCATGGCGGGCTTTATGACCCGCTGGATGGCCATCTTGACCCGTCGGGCACCACCCATGCCTATGCCAAGGCGGCCCGGATGGGTGGCGCTAAGATTGTGTTGCATAACCGTGTGTTAGAGACCAATCCTCAACCAGATGGCGGCTGGGAGATTATCACCGAAAACGGCGTGATCATGGCCGAACATATTGTTAATGCGGCCGGGCTTTGGGCGCGCGAGGTTGGGGCAATGGCGGGCTGCTATTTGCCGCTTCTACCCATGGCGCATCAATACCTGATCACCGATGACATTCCCGAAATATACAACCGTAGCAAAGAGATGCCGCATGTTGTTGACCCCGGTGGCGAGAGCTATCTGCGCCAAGAAGGCCGCGGGTTGTGCATTGGGTTTTACGAGAAACTTTGCGAGCCGTGGGCGGTAGATGGCACATCATGGGACTTTGGCCATGAGCTGCTGAATGAAAACTTCGACAAGATCGAAGACAGCGTGAACTTTGCCTACCGCCGCTTCCCGCTGCTCGAAAAAGCCGGAATTAAGAATGTGATCCACGGCCCGTTTACTTTTGCCCCTGATGGCAACCCGCTGGTCGGGCCGGTGCCGGGCCTGCGCAACTATTGGTCAGCTTGCGGCGTCATGGCCGGTTTTTCGCAGGGTGGCGGCGTCGGGCTGACGCTGGCACAATGGATGATCGAGGGCGAAGCCGAGCGCGATGTGACCGGGCTTGATGTGGCGCGCTTTGGCAGCTGGATCACGCCGGGCTACACTGTGCCAAAGGTAATTGAAAATTACCAAACCCGGTTCTCGGTGGCCTATCCCAATGAGGAAAAACCCGCCGCGCGGCCACACCGCACCACGCCAATGTATGATATATTCGACAAGATGGGCGCGGTTTGGGGCCACCAATTTGGCCTCGAAGTGGTTAATTACTATGCCGCCGAGGGCGAGCCACGCTATGAGACGCCGAGCTTTCGGCGCACGAATGCTTGGGACGCGACCGCGCGCGAAGTAGCCGGGGTGCGGGGCGCCGTTGGCATCAATGAGCTGCAAAATTTTGGTAAATTTCGCGTCACTGGCGCGCATGCCCGCGCTTGGCTCGACAAGATCATGGCGGGCCGCATACCTAAGCTTGGCCGCATAGCACTGACACCAATGCTCTCGGCCAAGGGCCGGCTGATTGGCGACTTCACGGTCTCTTGTCTGGCTCAAGACACGTTTCATCTGACTGCCTCATACGGCGCGCAAGCCATCCACCTTCGCTGGTTTGAGCAGAACCTGAGCGACGGCGTGCAGGTCGAAAATATATCTGACAAACTGACCGGTTTTCAGATTGCTGGGCCAAATGCAGGTGCAGTGCTGGCCGCCTGTACCCGCGAGAAGACTGACGATATTCGGTTTCTTGACGTGCGGCGCATGGTGGTCGGGCAGGTAAACTGCATCGTCCAGCGCATCAGTTATACTGGCGATCTTGGCTTTGAGATGTTCTGTGACCCGATGGATCAACGCCAGCTTTGGGCCACGCTCTGGGCTGCTGGCCAAGAGCACGGCATGGTCCCGTTTGGCATGCGGGCGATGATGTCACTGCGGCTCGACAAAGGTTTTGGCGCGTGGCTGCGTGAATATTCGCCAGACTATACCGCCGCCGAGACCGGGATTGACCGGTTTATCCAATGGTCCAAAGACACAGACTTTATTGGCCGCGCGGTTGCCCAGACCGAGCGCGAGACGCCGCCTCAGCGGCAGCTGGCCATGTTTGAAGTCATGGCAGATGATGCCGACATTCATGGCTATGAGCCTGTTTTCATAGGCGAAGATGTTGTCGGTTTTTGCACGTCGGGTGGTTATTCGCATTATGCGAACAAGTCGGTTGCCTTGGCGCTGATCCCGCGTAAATCCTTCCGAGATGGGCTAGAAGTTGAGATAGAAATCTTGGGGAAGCGGTATAGCGCTCGTCAATTTATTACGCCACTGTTCGATGCGAGCGGCGAAAGGATGCGCGGCTGACCACTCCAATCCTCATCTTAGCAGCGGGGCGATCTTCGCGCATGGGCGGGGCTGACAAGTTGGCGATGACCGTTGGTGGCACGCCGCTTTTGCGCCGCACGGCCTTGGCCGCATTGGCCAGCGGCCAGCCTGTTTATGTAGCGCTGCCTGTCGTTGCGCCCAAACGCCGCGCGCTGCTCGCCGGATTAGATGTTGAAATTTTAGCCCTGCCTGAGGCTGCCGAAGGCATTGGCGGCTCGATCAGGGGCGGGCTATCCGCCCTGCCCGTTTGCGCCCGTTTCATGATCCTGCCTGCCGATATGCCACTGCTTGGCGCTGATGAGCTAAACCTTGTGCTGCAAGCTGGTAAGATCCAGCCCGATTATTTGGCATGGCGCGGCGCCACACAGGCTGGCAAACCGGGCCACCCGGTTATGCTCGCCGCAGCATTGCGACCAAAATTCATGGTGCTAAAGGGCGACATCGGCGGCGGCGCGATCTTGCGCGCCCAGCAAAAGCAAACTTGCCAAGTGCCCTTGCCCGGCAATGCGGCTCTGCTTGATCTTGATACACCTGACGACTGGCGGGTTTTCAACACGCAGCATTAAGACGAAATCAGCCTTGCTTCATGGCGCAGTAAGGTCCGCCGTGCCGTGGGCGGGGCGCTGGCTGCATCGGTTTGCAGCTCTGGAAATAGCCCAAATATCTCGTCGCGTTGTGCATTATCAAGTGTTTGCACACCGACATGGCCGGGATGAAAACTCTCGCTCCAACCGCCATTGGCAAGTACAACTTCATGTTGGTCAAACAAGATGTGCCAATAGGTAATAGTGCGCCGCGCCGGACGGCTGATACCGGGCAGATGGGTCAGATATTTTGCCGCCGCGAGCACCTCAGTTTCACCGAAGAAAACAGAGGCATATGCGCCGCTTACCAGAATACGGTGGTTCGGCGACACGATAAGATCTCGCAATGGGATATTCTCGCCCAAGGCACCGGCGCGGATCAGCACCGGGCGCAGGTCTTGGCCGGGTAGTACCGCCAGTTTACGGCTGCCGATCCAGCGGATCGGTTGCAGCCCATTGTCGCGGGTCAAAACTGTGTCGCCTACGTTTATCTTCTCAACCGCGCGTTCGCCAAAACGGGTCGTTATGAGCGTGTTTTCAGCAAAGCACACAAACACAGTGCCGGGCATGCCACAATAAAACTTGTTATTACCGTCTTCGGGGCTGCCAACAATCTGGCCGTCGCCGTCCATGTCAATATCGACGGTCCTGTCCAGCTCTAGCTGGCCAATATTGTCATTGGCATCCGTGCCGGGGGCGACGAAAAGCTGCGTTAACTGCGGCGCGCCGGGGTCTGAGGAGACCAGGACATTGGCATTAAATCGCACATAAGTGTCGCCAAGCCCAGACAGATCAGACTGAATATTGGCCGATTGACCGGGGTTCATCGGCTCATATGTGTATTGCACATTGCCAGCCTGAAAGTCGGCCTCGCTGGCATAAACATTGATCCCGATGAAGGATGAGCCGCTATCCAGCTCCCCGTCGGCGGTTTCATCTTGTGTAATAAACTCGACAATTGCGTCATCTGCAAAGGGTTGACTGCCGCCTTGTAAAGTCATTGTGCCTTGCGCCTCGGCGCCGGCAGTTGAGTTGGTTCCAATAGATGGGTTCCCAACCACATCGATTCCGAAAGCCGCAAAACTGGCCATTATAGTATCCCCCCCGGGATATGACTGCCCCACCACCCTGAGCCAAACGGCCCAATACTCTGCTTTTCGCGACAGAAACGAAATGCACAGGGTCATAAATGAACAAGACTTGTTAAAAATATGTATGCAAAGCCGGTGGAACAGGTCGATGTGCTAAAAAACCAAAAGTATGGTTAAATTCCAAGCGTTCCCGCAAAAATTTAAAGCGGGAGGCTTGCGCCCCCCGCTTCTGGGTCTGGCAAATTGCCCAAAACCCTTGCGCTGCATTCGGTGGTGGTGCGCTTAGTGGCGCACCAAAAGCTTTGCTTCATGTTTCTTCAGCGTCTTGCGTGCTGCTTTGTAGCCTTCAAGCCCGGTCTTGCTTTGCAGTTCCGGGAAAATCTCAAAGATTTCAGTACGCTGCGCATTGCCTATGCCTTTGAGGCTATAGTCGCCCGGTTGGAAGCTTTCTGTCCAAGCGCCGTTGGAGAGCACAACTTCGTGACGGTCGAACATGAAGTGAATGTAGGATGTCCGCATCACTTCAAGCTCCATGATACCCGGCAGGCCGATCAGATGTTTGGCCGCCGCCAGCACTTCGCTTTCTTCAAAGTAAAGCTGGGTGCGGTCAGAGGCGACCAACATCCGGTGGTTTGGCGAGACCAAAAGATCTGCTTCTGGCAGGCCGTTGCCAAGCGAACCGGCGCGGATCAGCACAGGCTTAAGATGCGCTGACGTGTTCAGCTCACGGCCTGTAATATCTTTGCGGCCAACCCAGCGGATTTCTTGGATGCCGTTGTCGCGGGTGATGATCCTGTCGCCTTCGCGCAGCTCTTCAACCCGGCGCTCGCCGCGTGGTGTCGCGATCATTGTGCCCGGTGTGAAGCAAGGGATGACGTTCTCGATTTCCTCAAAGTTCAGGGTTGAGCCATCGAGGAATGTTACCGTGCCGTCTTCTTCGTCGGCAGAAGTATAGGTGACAAAGTCGACGCCCGCACCTGTAAGGTCCAAAGTGTCATAATCATCGCCGCCAGAGCCGCCATCAACTGTATCGCCACCATTGCCTCCAAGGAAAAGATCGCGGTCATCGCCGCCAGAAAGATCGTCTTCGCCCTGCCCGCCAATGATCGTGTCATTGCCAGTGCCGCCGGTGATCACATCATCATCAACGCCGCCGTCGAGATAATCATCGCCCAAAAGATCGATCGGCAGC
>JAESRD010000049.1 GCA_016764835.1 Paracoccaceae bacterium
CATCTTGGTCATCAAGATAGGAGGCCGTGAGCCCCCAGCCAAGATCAGCGCTGCGCCCGGACAGCACCAGCGGCACGCCGGGGATGGTTGCACCAAGTACACCGCCAGATTGCAGCTCTAGCCGGGCGAGATACCAGATAGAGGGCGCGGTCAGGCCGATATGCGGGTCATTTGCCAGCAGGGTCGAGCCCGTGGCCGAGCGGGTTACGCCGGCAGCCCAGGCGTTGGACGCGCCAGCAAAGGCTGGTGCCTGAACTGGCGAATAGGGCGCACCGGCCAGCGTCGTGCCCATCGCGTAGCGCGGCAGTGCCATGTCTGGGAACAGGGCGGCATAGTCGGGCAGAGCGGCAATGCCATCGCCGCCAACATCTGGCAAAATATCATGCGCGCGCGCGCCCGGCATCATCAGCGAAATGCGGGCGCGCAGCACTTCTGCCTGCAGATGCGAGGCGTTTTGCACGGCCATTAGCTTGATGATCGCCAGCGAGTCTGCCGGTTGCCACGGGGCCACGGCATGGTTGAACAACCACATCTCAGGCGCGCCGCGGCCGCGCGCGCCGGCGTTGATCTGACCGATCCACGCATTGACCCCGTCGGCGTAGGCATCAAGCGCTGTACGGGTCTCATCGTCTTGGGCCTCGACAGACCGGGTGGCGAGATTATAGATATCGAGCCGCCGCATCAAGGTGTCAACCTGAACTGTGCGGGTGCCGAGCAGCTCTGACAGCCGCCCCTGCGCCGTGCGCCGCAGGGTAATCATCTGCCAAAGCCGGTCTTGGGCATGGGCAAAGCCCAGCGCAAAGAACACATCGGCGTCGCTCTCACCAAAGATATGCGGCACATTGGCATTGTCGCGCACGATCTCGACCGGGGCGCTGATACCGGCCAGCGTATAGTTGGCGTTATATTCGACCAAAGAGCGGGCGGCAAAATGGTAGGCCAGCGCAAAAGCTGCCACGGCCAAAACCACAAGCCCGGTCGCAAGGCGCAAAAGCCAGCGGAAGATCAGAGCCATTTATCCTCCGAAAGTCTCAAGTTAGCTGCCTGTGGATATTGACGCTCCGTCAGGCAAGGTTAGGTTCGGCTATCAGATGAACACAACACGCGAAAGAGGCAGGTTTTGGCAAAAGTAGCATTCATTGGGCTTGGCGTCATGGGGTATCCTATGGCCGGGCATTTAGCGGCGGCCGGACATGATGTCTGCGTCTATAACAGATCAGCGGCAAAGGCCGAAGGTTGGGTTGCCCAGCATGGTGGCAAAGCGGCGGCGACCCCGCGCGAAGCAGCGGCAGGGGCGGCATATGTTTTTGCCTGTGTTGGCAATGACAAAGACCTTGAACAGGTTTTTGCGGGTGAGGATGGGGCGTTGGCTGGCATGGCGCGCGGCGCGATCTTTGTTGACCACACCACAATTTCGGCCGGCATGACCCGCAAGCTTTCTGCCATAGCGGCTGAGGCGGGGGTCGAATTTGTCGACGCGCCTGTGTCGGGCGGCCAAGCCGGGGCGGAGGGCGGCAAGCTTTCGGTCATGTGTGGCGGCGATCAGGCGGCATATGACATTGTCGAGCCTGTTATTGCCAGTTATGCCCGTATTTGCCGCCGTATTGGCACAAGTGGCGCGGGCCAGCTGTGCAAAGCCGCCAACCAGATCGCCATTGCCGGGCTGGTACAGGGCCTGTCAGAGGCGCTGCATTTTGCCGAAAAGGCCGGGCTAGACGGACGCGCCGTGGTCGAGGTTATCTCACAAGGGGCGGCGGGCTCTTGGCAAATGTCGAACCGCTATGAGACCATGATTGACGGTGAATTTGAGCACGGCTTTGCCACCGATTGGATGCGCAAGGATCTGGCGATCTGTCTGGAGACGGCCGATGATATCGGGGCCAGCCTGCCGGTCACGGCATTGGTCGATCAATTCTATAAGGACGTGCAGAAGATGGGCGGCGGACGCTGGGATACGTCATCGCTCTTGGCGCGTTTGCGCAAGTTTGACAGCTAAAGTGCTGGCTCGGGGTAACAATTCCCGAGCCAAACCGCCTAGGTTTCTGGCAGCAGCCCGCGCGGCGAAAATCGCAAAACCAGCAGCAATATCAGCCCCATTGTCAGCATGCGCATATGGGCTGACGATTCCAACAGGTGGATTTTGAGCCAGTAATCATCGGCCATTGCCGAGGTGCCGGTGGTGATCAGCCAAAGGCCAATCGGTTCAACCATGACCCAAAGCCACCAGATCAGAATGCCGCCAATGACCGAGCCATAATTATTGCCCGATCCGCCGACAATCACCATCACCCAGATCAGGAATGTAAAGCGCAGCGGCTGGTAGGAGCCGGGGGTGAGCTGGCCATCAAGCGTGGTCATCATGGCGCCGGCAAGGCCGCAAATGGCTGAGCCGAGGATGAAAATTTGGAGGTGCCGCGCGGTTACGTCCTTGCCCATGGCCTCGGCCGCGTCTTCATTGTCGCGGATGGCGCGCATCATCCGGCCCCAAGGCGAGTTGAGCGCCTTTTGCACGAACCAGAGCAGCACGACGAGGACGACGGTAAAGAGCAGCCCGTAAGCCAGCTTGACCGTAAGCGTTGAGGCCAAGACAGGGTTGAAGCCCAAGCTAGCCGCCCGGTCAACGAAGGTCTGCGAGGCTTGCAGGTCAATCTCAAACGGCACCGGGCGTGGAATGCCGATAATGTTTTTGACGCCGCGCGCCAGCCAATCTTCGTTCTTGAGCGGAGCGACGATGATTTCAGCAATGCCCAGCGTGGCAATGGCCAAATAGTCAGAGCGCAGGCCAAGTGCGGTTTTACCGATCACCCAAGCGCCACCGGCAGCAAACAGCCCGCCCACCGGCCATGACAACAGCACCGGCAGGCCAAGCCGGCCAAGGTTGCCGTAAAGCGCCGGGTTGATGTCTTCAACCGCCTCAGCGCCGGGGGCAAACACCATGCGGTAGAGCGTGAAGCCAACAACGATGATGCCAAACAGCACCAGCCCGCGCCTGAGCCCTTTTGGCATGCGTTTGTTAACATATATAGCCAGCGCTACCGTCGCCGCCCCGAGGGCGAGGCCAGCAAAAATGCGCGGCCCGCCAGCGTCCCATGCGCCCTCAGTTGGTGGCATGGCCACCAGAACCGAGGCCAACCCGCCAAGGGCGACAAAGCCCATAACGCCAATATTAAACAGCCCGGCAAAGCCCCATTGCAGGTTGACCCCCAGCGCCATGACCGCCGAAATCAGCCCCATATTGAGAATGGCTAGCGCAAGGTTCCAGCCTTGGACCATGCCCGTGCCGACGATCAGCGCGGTAATGGCGAGGAACATGAACGGTGCGCGAAGTGACTGGTTCATACTGATTGCCCCCTAAACAAGCCGGTCGGTCGGAACAGCAAAACGATAATTAGAATGGCGAAGGAGACGGCGAATTTGTATTCGGTCGAGAGCAGTTGGACCAGTCGCGACGGCTCTAGCGCTTCTGGCAACAGGTAGATACCGACCTTTTTCCACGCATAGGTGACCATGACTTCAGAAAAGGCGATGACAAACCACCGACCACAGCGCCGATCGGGCTGCCAAGCCCGCCAACAATCGCCGAGGCGAAGATTGGCAAGAGCAGTTGGAAATAGGTGAAGGCTTTGAAGCTTTTATCGAGCCCGTAGAGCACGCCTGCCGTGGTCGCTAGGGCTGCAACAATCAGCCATGTGACGCGGACCACGCGTTGCGGGTCGATGCCCGACAGGAGCGCGAGGTCTTCATTGTCCGAAAACGCCCGCATCGATTTGCCGGTGCGGGTTTTGTTGAGAAAGTAGAACAGCAAAGCTACGGCGATGGCGGCCGTAACCAGTGTGATCACGGTGTTGGTCCTGATCGCCAAACCTTCGCTGAGGCCGGTTATCTCTTTGAAATGACGGGCGGTAATGATGAAGCGTTCACCGTCGGAAAAATTAATGCCTTTGACGCCGATGATGAAGCGCACAAGGCCGTTCATGACAAACATGACCCCCATAGAGACGATCACCAAAATCACAGGCTCGGCTTTTTGTTTTCGGTAGAAGTTGTAGACCAGCTTATCTGTGCCCAACAGCAGCAGCCCGGTGGCGGCGATACCTATGGGCAGGGCCAAGAGCGCTGTTGGCAAAACGCCAAAGCTGATGCCCATAGATTGCAGCCACCAAGTGGCGAGGATGGTGGCCATCGTGCCAAAGGCCATCGTGTCACCATGGGCAAAGTTCGAGAACCGCAAAATGCCGTAGATCAGTGTCACACCCAGTGCACCGAGCGCCAGCTGCGCGCCGTAAGCCAGCGCCGGGATGAAAACAAAGTTGCTAAAGGCGACAATCGCGTTGAGCAGGTCGGTCATTGGACCACCTCGCAGGTTAGGGTGGCATAAGTGGCGGGTTCGCCAGAGGTGGGATCAAAAAGGTGTAATAGCATTGTCGTCTCAGAGCTGAACATCAGCGTCAGTTGGATGTATGATGTTTCCCAGTAGAACGGTCCGAGAAAAGAAAATCCGGTGCCTTCGACGGCATTGTGTTCGCCAAGCTCGATCAGATATGCGCCGCGGCCAAGGTCATCGGTTTCCACCGGCTGGTAGCGGATGACTAATTCGTCGGCTTTGGCCTCACACTCGGTTCCGTCACAGACTTGAACGCTCACGCAGTTGAGCGTGGTTTGTGCGCCTTCGGCATGGGCGGCGAGGGGGGCGAAAGCGAGGAGTATGGGGAGGATGCGCATTAGGTTGGCCCCTCCGGGATGTTGCATGTGCCGACGTCGTAACGGTGGATACCGGCACCCAACAAATCGAGGCTTGCGGTGCGGCCCGGGCGCACCGTTAAAGTGCTGTGCCAAAGGGCCCCGGTATCTTCCTTGCGCGCGTCTAAAAACCCTTCGGGCGAAATGCGGCGCGCGTCGCAATCAAAATCATCCGTCTTGCGCTCAATATTGGCACAATAAGGCTCTAGGTTTGGCCACAAATTTCCATTGTCACAAAGGCGGAGGGAAATTGAAGCGGGGCCATCGTCAGCGGTCGCATATAGGTGACAAAAATGGGTGTGATCGGCAATTTGTTCCGCAGTTTCTGGGGCAAAAAATGCGATATCGCGCGTGCCTAGCCCATCATTACAGCTGTCTATGCCGCATTCGATATCAGGACCGGGATCGGGTGATCGTGGCATTTGCGACGCCTCGGTACCGTCGTTACAGGCATTGAGGGAAAACACTGCTGAGGCAGCGACAAATGCCTTCATCCGCCCAAAAACGTGCGCCGCACGTCCTCATTGGCCAAAAGTTCGGCGCCAGTGCCGGTATGCGCATTGGCACCCTGTACCAAAACATAGCCCTTATCGGCGACTTCCAGCGCTTGGCGGGCGTTTTGCTCGACCATCAAAATCGTGATCCCGGCGCGGGCGACCTCGATGATCCGATCAAACAACTCATCCATAACGATGGGCGAAACCCCGGCGGTCGGCTCGTCAAGCATCAGCACTTTGGGTTGGGTCATCAGTGCGCGGCCGACGGCGACCTGTTGGCGCTGGCCGCCTGATAGCTCACCAGCAGGTTGCAGGCGTTTGTCGCGCAGGATCGGGAAGAGGTCATAGACCTGCTCGATGGTTTTCTTGATGTCATCGCGGCGCAGAAACGCGCCCATTTCTAGGTTTTCTTCGACAGTCATCGAGGTGAAAATGTTGTGGGTCTGCGGCACGAAGGCCATGCCCTTGGCCACCCGGTCTTGCGGGCTGAGCGAGGTGATATCTTCGCCGCCAATGCGCACAGAGCCAGAGCGCAAGTTGATCATGCCAAAGACGGCTTTCATTGCCGTGGATTTGCCGGCGCCATTCGGGCCGACGATAACAGCGATTTGGCCTTTATCGACCGAGAGCGTGCAGCCATGTAGGATATCAGCGCCACGGCCATAGCCGCCGGTCATGTTTTCGCCGATTAGGAAGGGGTCACTCATTGGGGTGGCCTTTCGATAATTACAAAGGCCTCTGAAAAGGCGTCATGTTCGGCTATGAAATCATCATGTTCCAGCGCGCCATACTTGTTCATGCCCGAAAAAACCAAAGCGCGGTCGCCTGCAAGCGTTACAATATCAATGCCTGTTGTCGCACGGCCCCAGTCGCGATGTGGCGGCAGGTCAATATCATTGAGAGCGAATTTATAGATGATGCGCACCGAGGTCAGATCAAACGGGTCTGTGCCTCGGGCGATCATAATCTCGGTGCCGGGCGGCATTTGTTCGCGGCGAAATGCTTCAACCTGTTCGGTGAGGTCTTCGAGCGTCCGGCCCTCGGCGGTGTTGTCAAAAAGAGAATAAAAAGTGTGGCCCGCTTGGTCACCCTGAAATATCCGCCAAGATACCTGATTACGGCCTGGCAATTCGGAGGCTGGGCTATCGGTCATCTCGTATTTATCGCCGCCACAAAACGCGAGATCGTCAGTCACCATATGGCAAATGTCACTGGCCTGCGCGGGCAATGCAAAAGTCAGCGCAGCGATTGCGGCAAAAACCCTCACCCCGCCACCTTCTTATTCTTGCGACCCCGGCCCAAATAAGCCTCGATCACCACTTCATTTTGCATGATTTCTTCTGCGGATCCCTCGGCCAGCACCTTGCCCTCGGCCATCACAATGACCGGGTCGCAAAGCCGTTTAATAAAGTCCATGTCATGCTCGATGACGCAAAATGTATAGCCGCGCTCTTTGTTGAGCCGGATAATCGCATCGCCGATTGTGCCGAGCAGGGTGCGGTTCACCCCGGCGCCGACCTCATCGAGAAACACGATTTTGGCGTCAACCATCATGGTCCGGCCCAGCTCCAGCAGCTTTTTCTGACCGCCCGAGAGGTTGCCTGCTTTCTCGTCGCGCAGATGCGCCACGGTCAGGAACTCAAGCACTTCATCGGCTCTGTCGGCCAGCTTGCGGTCTTCTTGCGCAATCTTGGCGCGGCCAAACCATGCATTCCACAGGCTCTCGCCAGACTGGCCGCCGGGCACCATCATCAGGTTTTCGAGCACCGTCATGGATGAAAATTCATGCGCAATCTGGAACGTCCGCAACAGACCTTTGTGAAACAGCTCATGCGGCGCCAGCCCGGTAACGTCTTCACCGGCCATCGTCACTTTGCCAGAGGTCGGCGGTAGCCGTCCTGCAATGACATTAAACAACGTGGTTTTGCCAGCCCCATTGGGCCCGACAAGCCCGGTGATTGAGCCTTTTTTGATGGCAATCGACGCGCCATCGACGGCACTAAAGCCGCCAAACTTCTTGTGAAGGTTTTCCACAAGGATCATAGCAATACTCCCTGCCTTTGCCCGATATGTTTCAGGCTTTAGACATGATGCGGCCCGATGAATATCACCGGGCCGCACCTCATTAGATTAACGGAAACGAACAGTGGTGACAGCTTCACCCTGAATTTCGATTTCGCGGTAGTTACCAGCGCTCTCACCGGGGCCAATTAGCTCCACAGCAGTGGCACCGACATAGTCGATTTCGCCGCCATCTGCGAGGATTTCCAGAGCCTTAGCCAGCTCACCCGGAAAGATTTCGATGCCCGGAGCGTTGGCCACATTGAGCACTTCGCCAACAAAGTCAGCCGTAACGGTCGAGCCCGCAGCCTGCATGGCCAGCAAGATCAGAGCCGCAGCATCGTAGCTTTCTGGTGTGTAAGGCGAGTTCACGTCAAACGCGCCGCCAGACATTTCATCAAGAATGCCCATGCCCGGTGCATCTGTGCCCGGAACTTGGCCAAACGAGCCGTTAAGCGCGGAGCCAACTGCGAGTGGCAGGCTGTCGCCGATCATGCCACCGGGCAGCTCGAATGTATCGAATGCGCCAGTGTCGAGCGAGGCTTGGATGATGCCAAGACCGCCTTGGTCGAGATAACCTGCAACAACGAGAATGTCGCCGCCAGCGGAAGCAAGTGCTGCAACTTCAGCTGAATAGTCGGCTTTGCCGTCTTCGTGCGCAGTAACAATAGTGACTTCGCCGCCCAGAGCTTCAAACGAGCTTTGGATCGCGTCGGCAAGACCTTTGCCATAGTCATTGTTGGTATATGTCAGAGCCACAGACGTAATGCCGCGCTCGATCATGATTTCGGCTGCAACTTGGCCTTCACGTGCATCGGAAGGCGATGTGCGGAAGAACAGGCCTTCGTCTTCGACAGTGGACAGGCCCGGCGATGTGGCTGATGGCGAGATCATGACGATGCCGTTTGGAATCGCAACCGATTGCAAGATTGCACCAGTTACACCGGAACAGTCACCACCAACGATTGCGGCCACGCCCTCAGATGTGACAAGACGCTCAGCTGCGGCCACGGCCACGGCGCTATCAACGCATGTGCTGTCTGCGCGGATGCCAACAACAGTGCGGCCACCAAGGAACAGACCTGAATCGGAAACTTCGGCGATTGCGGCCTCAGCTGCCAGCGCCATTGGGCCGGTTAGTGATTCAATTGGGCCAGTATAGCCAAAGATGATGCCGAGCTTTACTTCGCCTTCATGGCCTTCGGCCAGTGCGCCGCCAGCGATAAGAGCTGCACCAGCGCTCGCCAAAAGTAGCTTTTTCATTGTTTTCTCCCTGAAATTCTTATTTTCCTGCAATTAGGCTAGAGTGAACCAAGCCAATTGTGAAGCAACTTTAACGGGCGGGCCTGTATGGGCACTGCAAAATGTGGCGGACCCCTAGGACAAAAGCGCATGGCATGAGCTTTTGTCCTGCCATTAGCGACAATGACTGTATTTCTGTACCGCCAAGCCCGTATTTATTGACAAGAATTCCTCAAAACGGTCATGCAAATGACTAAATCGTTAATGCCCGCATTGTCGCGGCCAGAGGGGACGTAAAATGAGTAACAAGTTTCTAGCGGCGGCTTTGCCCGCCCTTGCACTGAGTTTGGCAGCTGGATCCGCTTCTGCGGCGACGCTGGCGGGCGACACTGTCGGCGTCTCGTTTGATCCGAGTTTTTATAACAATCCGTCGGTTAGTGTTGGCGCAGGCATTGACTTAACAATCAGTGCCTTTGAATTTGACTTTGATGCGGGCGTAAATGGCGACGAGCTCGTTTTCAACGATAATGGCGGCTTTTTCCCGGTCGGATCGTCGCTCACTCTTTATGATCTCGATTTTTCCGGTGGCGAAACCCTGGTTGGTTTTGACTTGTCGTATACGTCGCTCGACAATCTGGCCTATACATTCACCGATACGAGCATCACATTTACCTATGCGACCAGTGGCACCGGCCCCAATTTTGGTGCGGCGATCTATGGCACATTCCTGACTGTGCCTTCTGCAGTGCCACTGCCAGCATCCTTGCCATTGTTGATTGCCGGCCTTGGTGGGCTGACAGCGCTGCGGCGCAAGCGGCGCGCAAGCTAAAAGCTAAACTGGCCGGGCGCGCAAGACGTGCCCGGACCTTTATCAGTCAAAATGCCTGCTGGTTTTAGACCCGCGCTCGCGGTACGGCGTTGTGCCATAATGCGACCGGTAGCATTTGGAAAAATGCGACGGCGAGGCAAAGCCGCAGGCCAGCGCCACATTGATCACACTCATATCAGTCTGCATCAGCAGGTTGCGGGCTTTTTGCAGCCGCAGCTCCATATAATAGCGCTTGGGCGACCGCTCTAGGTAGCGGCGAAACAGCCGCTCTAGCTGGCGGGTTGAAAGCCCGACATCTGAGGCCAAAACTGACGGGCTGATTGGCTCTTCAATGGCTTGCTCCATCATCTGAATAACCCGCGACAGTTTAGGGTGGCGCACGCCAATCCGCGTTGGGATAGACAGACGCTGTGTGTCTTGATCTATGCGAATGGCCGAATAGATCAGCTGGTCAGCCACGGCATTGGCCAGATCTTCGCTGTGTTCTTCCGATATAAGTGTGAGCATCAGGTCGATAGAGGCGGTGCCGCCAGCAGTGGTGATCCGGTTACCATCAATCACAAAGACTGATTTTGTCAGCGTGACATCCTCGAACTCTTCGCAAAAGCTGTCATGGTTTTCCCAGTGGATAGTGGCTTTTTTGCCCTGCAGCAACCCGGCCTTGGCCAGAGTATAGCTGGCCGTACACAGCCCGCCCAGCTTAGCCCCGCGCCTTGCCTCGCGCCGCAGCCAGTTCAAAATCGGCTTGGTGGTCGCGGCTTTTACATTCATGCCGCCGCAGAGCAGAACCGTGTCGTCACGGTTTAGCTCGCATAGGTCAGATTGTAGCTTAAAGTCAGTGCCATTGGAGGCGCGCACAACGTCGCCGCCTTCGCCAATAACCGTCCATGAATAAAGCTCTTTTCCGGCCATGCGGTTGGCGATGCGCAGCGCCTCAACCGCGCAGGCAAAGCAAAGCAGTGTAAACTCATTCATCAACACAAAGACGTAGCGTTTGGGTTTTGCGCTGCTGGCTGGCTGGGTTGAAGCCCTAGATTGTCTGTCCATTCGGTAACCAAATTCGAGCGCCAAAACCGGCGCGTTTTTTTGACCTAAACGGGTTTTTTTGCGCCGCGCAAGAGATTTGATTGCGGCGGGTTCACAGCGGCTGCGGGCTTTGCCGGACTGACCGCGTGGAAATAGCTGAAAAAGTGCAAAAATCGCTTGGTTTGCACCGTCAAATTAACATTTGTCATTGGCCTTGGGGGGGCTCACTTGTATATGTCGGCCGCGGTGAGGGGCAAATGCCCTTTGCCAATACGTGACAACGACAATGTAGGACGGAGTAAGACAATGACCAATTGGCAGAAATCTGACTGGCGCAGCAAGCCTCGGGTACAGATGCCGGATTATCTGGACGCAGACCAGCTTAATACGGTTGAGGCGCGTCTGGCCTCCTATCCACCATTGGTTTTTGCGGGCGAAGCACGGCGGCTAAAATCGCAGCTGGCTGATGTCAGCCGGGGCGATGCGTTTCTCTTGCAG
>JAESRD010000050.1 GCA_016764835.1 Paracoccaceae bacterium
AGCCGCCCGCATGGCTGCCAAAGAACAGCACATCGTCGAAATCTTCAAAGAAGCCGTCATCAGACAGCCGGTCGAAGAAACCGTATAGCGGCGGTGCGCGAAACCACGTGTCACCCTCAGACAGAATGCACAGCAGCGACCAGCCATTGCGCGCCAGCAGCTCAAAGCCACGCGGCGATGCGCCGGGCATTTTGCGCATAGTTTCGGCGTCTTCAAACGTGACCATCAGTTTGGGGCCCGCATCTATGAACAAAGCGGCATGATCATCGCCCAGCCATTCGAGATAGCCATGTTCTTCGCCCAGCTCGTCAAGCCGCGCATACCAGTCGCGCGGCTCCAGATCGGCGAGGTCGACTTCAATATTTGGCGTCTCAGACATGTGTTTGCTCTCTGCTGCGGGCCGGTGCGTTGGTTTAGCCTCGTTTGGCTATTGGGTCAGGCGGTTTGGGTCAAGGTCGCGGCTTTAGTAAAACGCCTGTAGCCCAGTTTGGGCGCGGCCAAGGATCAGCGCATGAATATCATGCGTACCTTCATATGTATTGACCGTTTCAAGGTTGATCATATGGCGCATGACCGGGAAATCTTCTGATATGCCATTGCCGCCATGCATGTCGCGAGAGGCGCGGGCAATGTCGAGCGCTTTGCCGCAATTGTTGCGTTTGATCAGGCTGATCATCTCAGGTGCGCCGTGGCCCGCCTCCATCATCCGCCCGGTTTGCAGGGCGGCGTTTAGGCCCAGCGCGATCTCGGTTTGCATGTCGGCCAGCTTCTTCTGGTAGAGCTGGGTCTGGGCGAGGGGGCGGTTAAACTGATGCCGGTCCAGCCCGTATTGGCGCGCCGCGTGCCAGCAGGCCTCGGCAGCACCCATAGCGCCCCAAGCAATGCCAAACCGCGCCCGGTTTAGGCAGCCAAACGGGCCTTTAAGACCTTGAACACCCGGCAGCAGCGCGTCCTCGCCCACCTCGACATTGTTCATGACAATCTCGCCGGTGATCGAGGCGCGCAGCGATAGTTTGCCGCCAATCTCTGGTGCTGTCAGGCCGGGCGTGCCCTTGTCGAGCACAAAGCCACGGATCTTGCCGTCATGGGCGTCAGACTTGGCCCAGATGACAAAAACATCGGCGATTGGCGCGTTGGATATCCAGGTTTTTGCGCCGTTGAGCACATAGCCATTGGCGGTCTTTTTGGCCGTGGTGGTCATGGCACCGGGGTCAGAGCCTGCGCCCGGCTCGGTCAGGCCAAAGCAGCCGATTTTGGTGCCTGCTGCCAAGCCCGGCAGGTACTTTTGCCGCTGGGCGTCGGTGCCGTAAGCATGGATCGGGTACATAACCAGCGAGGATTGCACGCTCATCATGGAGCGAAAGCCGCTATCAACCCGCTCAACTTCGCGCGCGATCAACCCGTAGGCGACATAGCCCGCGCCAAGGCCGCCATATTCTTCGGGGATGGTCACGCCGAGCAACCCGTTTTCGCCCATCTCAGCAAATATAGCCGGATCAGTCTCGCCGTTGCGGTAAGCGGCGGTTATGCGCGGGGCCAGCTTGTCTTGGGCAAAAGCACGGGCCGCGTCGCGCAACATCCGCTCTTCTTCAGTGAGCAATTGTTCAAGTTGCAATGGGTCAGCCCAGTCAAACGGCGCCAATGCCGGGCCTTTGCCAGCTTGCTCATTCGTGTTGTTCATTGCCCGCTCTCCTTGCAACCTGACCTATGAGTAGACCAGCATATGAGGCGCGGCAATGGGGGAGGCTGTATTGTCGCGTCGCGCATTCCTGCAAGTTTGAGGCACCGGGCTAAGCTGCACTGTCGACATGATAATTTGGCGCTGTACGGTAGCCCGTATTTTGGGCTTAGCCGCCAAGCAAGCAACGCTATTGACAGGAGAATCTGTCACTCACACAATATGTCAGGCGGACAATATGCCTATCACCAAGGATGGATACGAATTTTACATTGTTTGGTCGTTTTGTTGGCGTATTTGTCGTGCCTATCCTCTGAATGAATTGAAGAGGAATATTTTGATGAATTGGACTATTGGCACTATTGCCGGGCTGTGCGCCCTAACAGCTTTGCCAGCCCTTGCTTGCCCTGATTGGGAAGCCGAGCCCTATTCGGGCCAAGTTGACCTGCATGCGGGTTTCACACCTGACCCCTATGTGCGCAATGTCACGGCCGGTGGTTCAACCAATATGGTCAACTGTTTTAACGGTGGTTTTGCTGGCTTTGTCGCTGACCGGCCAGACTTTGATCTGTTTTGGAGCGGTAGTTCGTCGCAGCTGACCATTGCGGTCGAGTCGAATGTTGACACGATCTTGCTGATCAATGCGCCTGATGGGTCATGGCATTATAGCGATGACTACCGCGGCACAAATCCGGCGATCGTCTTCAATAAACCGCGCGAAGGTCTTTATGACGTTTGGGTCGGTTCATATGACAGCGCAAACTTTGCGCCGGGCCAATTGTTTATTACCGAGCTTGGCTGGTAATACCGCGCAGCAAACAAGAAAATACAAGCGCAGGTTGCTGGAAACTTCCAGTATTCCTGACTTGTGTAACTGCGCCCAAAAACTGACAATTGCAGGCATGTAACCATTGCCATTTTTGACTGTATTTAAGAGTTGGGGGCGAATTGGGGTGACCCGGATTCGCCGCACTGGTTTTACGTTTTAACCCTATAGAAGCCATATTCTGTTGTTTTATGGCTGCCAGCGGAGACAGGGATTCCGCGTTAGCGGTGCGCTCTCGCACCGGCTTTAAAACGCCCGTTTTGTGGCGTGCATATTGGAGGAGTAGCAGATGTTTAAGAAGCTTATCGCCGTGTTTTCGACAATTCTCGCGTTTACGGCCCTACCGGCCGTCGCCTGCCCAGATTGGCAAGCCCAGCCCTATTTTGGGCAGATTGATCTTTATGCTGGCTTCACGCCAGACCCCTATGTTCGCAATGTCACCGCCGGTGGCACGCAGAACATGCAAAACTGTTTCTCAAATGGTTATTCTGGCTATGTCACCAGCCGCCCCGACTTTGACCTTTATTGGCATGGCGGCTCAGCCCAGCTGACCATTGCTATTCAGTCACGTGCTGACGCGATCCTTCTGATTAATGCGCCTGACGGCTCATGGCACTATAGCGATGATTATCGCGGCACAGACCCGGCCATCGTGTTCAACAACCCGATGGAAGGGCTCTACGACATTTGGATCGGTTCTTATGACGGCTCGCGCCGCAACCCGGCCCGTCTGATCTTTACCGAGCTTGGCTGGTAAGCACCGGCCGCCTTAGGGCAAAGCTTGAGCAAACGGCCACATTTCTAAAGCGCATGTTTTGCTTTAGCGATGTGGCCGTTTGCATTTATGCGCTCGGGTTTTGGCCCAACCCACAGTATCATTTGCAACTCAGCCCCTCTTTTCGCTTCTATTTTGCCAGCGGCTGTGCGTAGCATTTGGCGATGAACAAATGCGAATGGAGGCGGCATGGCTCAGGTTGAGATGATTGTTAATGGGGCCAGTGTTACCGCCGATATTGAAGGCCGCACATTGTTGAGCGACTTTCTGCGCGCAGAGCTAGAGCTAACCGGCACTCACATTGGCTGCGATACCAGCCAATGTGGCGCATGTTTGGTGCATGTTAACGGTAAGCCAGTGAAGTCTTGCACTATTTTGGCGGCTGAGGCGGCTGGCGCGCAGGTGCTGACCATTGAAGGCATGGCCGATGTGGACGGCACGCTGTCAGACATCCAGCAGGCGTTTCAAGATTATCACGGGCTGCAATGCGGCTTTTGCACGCCGGGCATGATCATGTCAGCTGCGGCTTTGCTGAGCGAAAACCCCAAGCCAAGTGAGACTGAAATCAGACATTACTTTGAGGGCAACTTTTGCCGGTGCACCGGCTACCAGAACATTATCCGCGCGGTTCAGGCCGCGAGTGGCCAAGATGTTGGCGCAGCGGCTGTGGAGGGCTGAACATGTATAATTTTGAGTTCGCGCGCCCCGAAACACTGGCCGATGCCATTACCGCCCTGGCCGAAGATGGCGCAGAGCCGCTTGCCGGTGGCCAAACGCTGATCCCATCAATGAAGGCGCGGCTCGCCAGCCCTGACACGATTGTCAGCCTTGCCGGGCTGCCTGACATGGCGCAGATCACCTCTGACAGCGACCGCATCACCATTGGCGCAATGGCGACGCATAATGACGTCGCTCAAGGGGCAGGTGCCTTTCCGGCGTTGGCCGCCCTTGCGGGCCAGATCGGCGACCCGGCCGTGCGCAGCCGTGGCACGATCGGTGGCTCGATCGCCAATAATGACCCGGCCGCCTGTTATCCGGCCGCCGCCCTTGGCTCAAATGCGGTGATTATCACCAATACGCGGCGGATCGAGGCACAAGACTTCTTTCTCGGCATGTTCGAGACCGACCTTGAAGAGGGCGAGCTGATAATTTCTGTCGAGTTCCCGCTGCCCAAACGCGCGCTTTACATCAAATTCCCACAACCCGCCTCGCGCTTTGCCATGACCGGGGTTTTTGTCGCCGAATATGGCGATAATGATATCCGCGTGGCGGTGACCGGGGCCAG
>JAESRD010000051.1 GCA_016764835.1 Paracoccaceae bacterium
CGGCAAGAAGAAATAGGGGACTGACCAATGGCTAAAGATACCCGCCGTAGTGGCAAGAAAAAAGTCTCGAAGAACATCGCTGCTGGTGTAGCGCATGTGAATTCTTCGTTTAACAACACCAAAATCCTGATTTCCGATGTGCAGGGCAATGCGATCGCATGGTCGTCCGCTGGCACAATGGGCTTCAAGGGTAGCCGCAAATCAACACCTTATGCCGCCCAAATGGCTGCAGAAGATGTTGGCAAAAAAGCGCAAGACCACGGTGTTAAAACACTTGAAGTTGAAGTGCAGGGCCCCGGCTCTGGACGTGAAAGTGCGCTGCGCGCGCTTGCTGCCGTTGGCTTCAACATCACTTCGATCCGCGACGTGACGCCGATGGCCCATAACGGGTGCCGTCCGCCAAAGCGCCGCCGCGTCTAAGCTTAGACATTACGATACGGGGTCGCGCCAGAGGTGCGGCCCTAACTTCGCTATTTTGAAACCTCGGGCGTCTGCTTTGTTGGACATGAAAGGCAGACTAGAATGGAGGGACACATGATCCATAAAAATTGGGCAGAGCTGATCAAACCAGTTCAGCTGGAGGTCAAGCCTGGTGCTGACCCATCGCGCTCCGCAACTGTGATTGCAGAGCCGTTGGAGCGGGGCTTTGGTCTGACGCTCGGCAATGCCCTGCGCCGCGTATTGATGTCGTCACTGCAAGGTGCGGCCATCACGTCGGTTCAGATCGACAATGTTTTGCATGAATTTTCTTCGGTGCCCGGTGTGCGCGAAGATGTCACTGATATCGTCCTCAACCTCAAAGGCGTTGCAATCGCCATGGAAGTTGAAGGTCCTAAACGTCTGACCATTCAGGCCAAAGGTCCGGGCGCTGTTACTGCTGGTGATATCTCCGAAAGTGCCGGCATTGAAATTCTTAACAAAGATCACGTGATCTGCCACCTTGATGATGGTGCAGCCCTGTATACAGAGCTGACAGTCAACACGGGCAAAGGCTACGTGGCTGCTGAAAAGAACAAGCCAGAAGATGCGCCAATCGGCATGATCGCAATCGACGCGATCTATTCGCCCGTGCGTAAAGTCTCATATGACGTGCAGCCAACCCGTGAGGGGCAAGTGCTCGACTATGATAAGCTGATCATGAAGATCGAAACTGACGGCTCACTGACCCCTGATGATGCGCTGGCTTATGCCGCCCGCATTCTGCAAGATCAGCTGTCTATCTTCGTCAACTTCGACGAGCCAGAATCCGCAAGTGCTGCTTCGGTTGAGGACGGTCTCGAGTTCAACCCACTTCTGCTGAAGAAGGTTGACGAGCTGGAACTGTCTGTGCGCTCGGCGAATTGCCTGAAGAACGACAATATCGTCTATATCGGTGATCTGATCCAGAAGACCGAAGCTGAGATGCTGCGGACGCCAAACTTTGGCCGCAAGTCGCTCAACGAGATCAAAGAGGTGCTCTCCGGCATGGGGCTGCATCTTGGGATGGATGTTGAGGATTGGCCACCGGACAATATCGAAGATCTGGCTAAGAAGTTCGAAGACCAGTTTTGAGTGGTGGGGCTTCGGCCCCATCCTCTGCACTACTGAGGGCAACGTCCCTCAGATACGACCCCGGGTAATCCTGCCCCAATAAGGAGAGTGGCCCTCGCATGGGTCGCCGGACAAAGTATAAAATCGAAGGATTAGAAACATGCGTCATGGTAGTGGCTATCGCCTCCTAAACCGCACACACGAACACCGCAAAGCTATGTTTGCCAACATGGCCGGCTCGCTGATAGAGCATGAGCAGATCAAGACCACGCTGCCAAAAGCCAAAGAGCTGCGTCGGATCATCGAAAAGCTGATCACACTTGGCAAGCGCGGCGACCTGCACGCACGCCGTCAGGCCAACGCTCAGCTCAAGCAAGACGCATATGTAGCGAAACTGTTTGAAGTGCTTGGCCCACGTTACAAAGACCGCAGCGGCGGCTATGTCCGTGTGCTCAAAGCTGGTTTCCGTTACGGTGACATGGCGCCGATGGCGATCATCGAATTTGTTGACCGTGATGTTGATGCCAAAGGTCTTGGCGATCGCAACCGGGTTGCAGCTGAAGAAACCGCTGCAGAGGCGTGATCCTCGTGATCTAAGGGTCGCCTTTGCTGCCCGCCTCGAAAAAAGTTTAGGGTCCGCTGCTGCGGGCCTTTTTCTTTTCGGATTTTTGCAAGAAATCTGACGCCAGCGATTCGCGCCTAATTTTTAGGCGGAACTTCCTCTTTTGGGCTAGATCCAGCCTCAAATTCCGGTTGTGAAGCGAATTGATCATTTTTGGGGCTGTAAGGTGTTAAGAAATCGAACAAAATACGCCGTTCAGATTGTTTCATCTGGTCAAGTAGGTCTCTAAGGTCACGGTCTTTCGAATTCATGGTCGATTCGCCCCTTCTGGTTGAGTCGAGTACAATTTATAGTTGACCTCGAATTGCTCAACCTGTCTAAAAAGGTATGTCTACGAGGTCCAATGTCGAACGAAAAACGAGTGATCTGGCGCGTTTAGCGCCGGGGGGGTTCTTTTACGCGTTGCATATCCGCTTCGCGCTGCCACTGCTCCACCATCAATCATACCCGCAAGACTGGACTGACCACTATACAGAGGAAGCATATGCATTACGTGATCCGATCATAGCCTGGGGGTTCAGTATGATCGGAACGACAAGATGGAGCGAAATACAAATTCCAGATCCTTTTGGAATTCTTGAAGAGGCGAAAAGTCACGGGATGATTTTTGGGTTGGCGGTTGCTTGCGGACCAAAGAAATCAAGAACGATAGCCTCTGCATCACGCGATGATCGAGAATTTGAGGACGAGGAGATCTTGGCTTTTGCTGCCATAGTTTCGGGTCTTCACGATATGACCGAGCCCCCAAAGTCCCTTACGGACGCCCAAATCGAAGCCCTGCGATGTATTGCGGAGGGGGATCGTCATGCAGCTGCTGCAGCCAAACTGAATATTTCTGAGAGTGCGTTGAAAGCCCGACTTTCGTCTGCCCGTGCAAGCCTTTTTGCCCGGACCACGACAGAAGCGATACAACGTGCAAGAGATTACAGACTGCTATGACATCTCATCTTCAGCATTTCTGCAGGGGTTTGTGTTCTTAACACCTCGGCTGGAGGCATTGATGCATAGTACTACCCTGTCGTTCGCCAATCTGCACAATCATGGCGAGCTATTTGCTAATTTTTTCCGTGCTAGGCGGGATTCGTTTATTGTTCGCAATAAGTGGAACCTGCCTGAGACCATGGGCATGGAGTTCGACCAATATGACACACCGGCGTCACGCTGGGTGGCCGTTTATGATAATTCTGGTCAGGTTTTGGCGGGGCTGCGCCTAACTCCGACTGTCGCTGAATGCGGCGTTTATACTTATATGATACGGGACGCACAGCGCGGGCTGCTGGAGTCTATCCCTTCTGATCTGTTGTTTAACCAAGCTCCGGTTGAAGATGGAACATGGGAGATTACGCGCGGTTTCATCCGCCACGATATCCCCGCCTCAATGCGCCAAAAGGTGCGCATGCGTTTGGTTATGCAGCTGTTGCGAACCTCGCGTGAGGAAGGCATCCGCAGGATGTTGGCTTTATTGCCCTCCAACTGGAACCGTTGGGCGGCGCGCTGCAAGCTCGATATGGAGAGCGCCGGGCGCAATATGAACATGGGCGGCATTGATTATCAGGCCGTTTGGATCGATTTTTCGACCCAGCTCCACTGATACTGGCCAGAATACAAGGTGGCGCGACATAAGCTGCGCCACCCTGCTGCCAAATCAAGCTCTTTTCAGTTCTGCCATGCACGCTTAACAAGGGGCATGGCTGATCTCTTTGATACTGGCGCCCCAGCGCATGAAACGACCGGCTCCGCGCCGCAGCCTTTGGCTGACCGGCTGCGCCCCAAAACACTGGCTGAGGTGATTGGCCAATCCGATATCCTTGGCCCGGACGCGCCGTTGCGCACCATGCTTGATGGCGGCAGCCTGTCATCGCTGGTGCTGTGGGGCCCGCCCGGCGTTGGCAAAACCACCATCGCCCGGCTGTTGGCCGATGAGACCGACCTGCATTTCGTCCAGATTAGCGCCATTTTTACCGGCGTGCCGGACCTGCGCAAAGTGTTTGAGGCCGCGCGTTTGCGGCGGACCCAAGGCCGCGGCACATTGCTCTTCGTCGATGAGATCCACAGGTTTAACAAAGCCCAGCAAGACGGGTTTTTGCCCTATATGGAGGATGGCACCATTCTTTTGGTCGGGGCGACGACTGAGAACCCGTCATTTGTGCTAAACGCCGCTTTGCTCAGCCGGGCGCAAGTCATGGTGCTGACACGGCTAGATGAGGCCGATCTGGCCAGCCTGATGGCCCGCGCCGAAGCTGCCCTTGGCACCGCGCTGCCACTGACGGCGGCGGCCCGCGAAACCTTGGTCAACATGGCCGATGGCGATGGCCGCGCGTTGCTAAACCTGATCGAACAGCTGGCGGCGAACCCGCCAAAAGCGCCGTTGGGGCCAGAGGGGCTGGGGCGTCGGCTGATGCGACGGGCCAGCAAATATGACAAGTCGGGCGACGAGCATTACAACCTGATCTCGGCTTTGCACAAGTCGGTACGGGGGTCTGATCCTGATGCGGCTTTGTACTGGTTTGGACGCATGCTGGTTGGCGGCGAAGACCCGCGCTATTTGGCCCGCCGAATTACGCGGATGGCGGTTGAAGATATCGGGCTGGCCGATCCGCAGGCGCAGGGGATTTGTTTGCAGGCATGGCAGATATATGAGCGGCTGGGCAGCCCGGAGGGTGAGCTGGCTTTGGGGCAGGCGGTGACGTATTTGGCTTTGGCGCCAAAGTCGAATGCGGGCTATGTCGCCTATAAGGCGGCAATGAACGCCGCCAAGATGACAGGCTCTGAGCCGCCGCCAAAGCATATTCTCAATGCGCCGACTAAGATGATGAAAGAGCTGGGCTACGGCAAAGACTATGCTTACGACCATGATGCTGAGGATGGGTTTTCGGGGCAGAACTACTTTCCTGAAACCATGGAGCGGGGCAGTTACTACCATCCGGTTGACCGTGGGTTTGAGCGCGACCTGAAGAAGCGCAACGACTATTTTGCCGGGCTGCGGGCCAAGCGGCTTCAGGCCGATAATTAAGCCTGCGACGTGGGGCTGCGAATTGACAAGCCCGTCCATTGGGCGCATTGGGTCGCGATGCTAATGAATATGCTTATTGTGGCGCTTGGCGGTGCTGTTGGCGCGGTGTTGCGCTACCTGACGGGGCTTGGTGCTTTGCGGGTCTTTGGGCCGGGATTTCCATGGGGGACTTTCACGGTCAACCTGGTGGGCTCGTTCTTGATGGGGCTGTGCTTTGTGCTGCTGGCTGAGAAGAGCGGACAGGCGCGGCTTTTGCTAATGACCGGGGCGCTTGGCGGGTTTACCACCTTCTCCGCGTTCTCGCTTGATGCTGTCACTTTGTGGCAGCGCGGCGCGCATTTGAGTGCGGCGAGCTATACATTTGGCACAGTAATTTTGGGTTTTGTCGGGCTTATTGCCGGCATCGCCTTTGCAAAGGGGCTCACGGCATGAGCGGTGTTCAGACAGTTATTATCACTGAGGCAGAGGCAGATCAGCGGCTAGACCGTTGGCTGCGCAAGCGGTTCCCGCAGCTGACGCAGGTGCAGATTGAGAAGATGTGTCGCAAGGGCGAAGTGCGGGCCGATGGCGGCCGGGTTAAGAGCAACACGCGGATCGAGGCGGGGCAAAAGCTGCGTCTGCCGCCGATTGCGGAAAGCCGGATGCCGATGGGTGACCGGCCAGCCAAACCGCTGCGGCGCGACGATATTGCCATGATCCAAGACGCGGTGATCTGGCAGGACCAGCATATTATTGCGCTCAACAAACCGCCCGGCCTGCCGTCGCAGGGCGGCTCGGGGCAGGGCGACCGGCATGTTGACGGGCTGGCTGAGGCGCTGAAATTTGGCTATAAAGAGCGGCCCAAGCTGGTGCACCGGCTCGACAAGGACACCTCGGGTGTTTTGCTGCTGGCGCGGACTGACAGGGTGGCGCGCGGGCTGTCGGAGGCGTTTCGTCACCGTGAGACCCGCAAGATCTACTGGGCTGCCGTTGCCGGTGTGCCGCATCCGCGCGCAGGCTCTATCAAGTTTGGTCTGCTCAAGGCGGGCGGGCGTGGCGGCGAGAAGATGCGCTGCATCCACCCCAATGATCTTGCCTCGACCGAGGGCGCTAAGCGGGCGCATACTGACTTTATGACCATCTCGGCTTTGGCCAACCGGGCTTGCTGGGTGGCGCTGTCGCCTATTACCGGCCGCACGCACCAGCTGCGCGCGCATATGGCCGAGATCGGTAATCCGATTA
>JAESRD010000052.1 GCA_016764835.1 Paracoccaceae bacterium
CTCCGGTAAATCCGGGGCGGGTCAAAGTAGAGATCGCCCGTGGCTCATCTGAGCAGACCTGCCCGGTACATGCCTTGGAGCAATATCTACACTTCGCCAAAATTGACTTCGTCCCTGTATTTCAGCGCATCACCCGTGATGATCGTCAGGTCACCGCAGACCGGCTATCTGACAAACATGTCGCACGCCTGATCAAGCAAACCGTACGCAATACTGGCATCCGGTCGGAGCTGCCCGAGAAAGAACGTCTTGCATAGTTTTCAGGCCATCTCTGCGGGCCGGGCTTGCCAGCAGCGCTGATGTCGGTGAGCGTTATGTGCAGAAACAACTCGGCCATGCCTCGCCTGAAATGACGCGTCGCTATCAGCGGCGGCGTGATAGATCTAGCATTAACCTGACAAAGGCCGCCGGGCTATAGCCCCCTGCCCTAGCCCTGAGGTCCGATGATTTGCACATCACGCATTGTCGGATCCTCTGCCAATAATGCCGCCAACAGACGGGTGTGGTAATGGGTGCGCACATAGGTTGCGACAAAACCTGAAGGGGCCATCAAGGTCAAAACCCCACTCTCCGCCTCTACCGAGACCAAAGGCGCAAACCAAGCGCTGTAAGTTGAGGGGTCTTGGCCTTGCAGCCGGGCAGCGATCGCGGGCCAGCTGGTGCCGTCGGGCGCCGGCAGCGCCAGCCCATCTGGGCGCAGGGGTACAACATTGGTTGCAGATTTCTCAGGAGCCACCCCGCCTGCCATACGCGCAGCAAAATCCGGGCCAACAGCTTGCCAATGCGGCATTGTCATCGTCAATATTTGAGCCAACTCTAGCCGATATTGTGTCACCCTGCCCCGGGCTGGCGGGATATCGACCGTGATCCAGCCCCGTGTCCGCATCTGCGCCATCTCACGCTTGGCTGTCCGCTCGGTGACGCCCCACATCCGGGCCAGCTCTCGCAGACCAACGGCAAAGACACCGCGGCGCCAGTTGAACCGTGCCGTGATCAGCAAAGACAAACGCAGTGACAAACGCGCCGTGCCTGCATCGCCGCAAGCCGTCGTCACCAACAACGCCGTGAGAATATCGTATTTAATTGCCGAGGCCCCTGGCCCCGCTACCGCCGATGGCAATGCGCCATTTTGGCCGCGGGTCTTCGCAATGAGACCGTCCTGCCCGTTAAACATCTGTGCTCCAATACCGGTCTTATGCCAGTTTTGCCTCATTGGATCCGCGCTTCCTCGTTTCTTTGAAGAGGTGTTTTAAACGCTTTTCCCGATCTTGCCGTGATTAGCGTTGGAAAGGGGATGCTTGTCAAGGATTCGCGTTATCCAGCCCCTCACCCCAAATCCATTTGAAAAGAAAAACGGTATATCTTTGGTATTAGGGGACATCCATGGCGTCCCCCTATACGGGCTTGATGTCCCCCCGAGATAGCGTAGGGCCAAATACATGTCCCCCTAAATCTGCTAGATTGGCGTGACTATATGGCCACGCGGCTCTCTTGGGTGATTCGGCCCTTATCCGCAGATAAGGTGCCCTATTTGTTGGGCTATTCATTACCTGCGCTGTATCACTGCTATATTATTAAGACACTCGACAAAAAGCACAAGTTCGGCGTAAAACAGAAAAAACACCTAATCTACGTCCGAGGCCACATGCTTACACATATTGATCTACGCGCGCTGCAAACCAAATCGCTCAAAATGCAAGGTTGGATACGGCAGCAAACCTTTTCGCCGCAGAATGAAAAGACCCTGCGCCGCTTCTCTTCATGGGAGGTATCCGAGCTGATCTTGGGGCTGAACCAGTCCACCTTTCGCGGCAAGATGGCGGCTGACCCGACCTTACCCGCGGGTAAGGTCGAGCCTGATGGGCGGCAGCGCTGGTTTACTTTGGAGGAAGTGAACACGCTACGGCGCAAGCTAAAGCCGCGTGGCAAGTCGCTGATGCCGCCGCGTCCTAAGGGCCGGGCGTTCCGCACGGCCATTGCGAATTTCAAGGGCGGTGCGGGTAAATCGACAGTTGCGCTGCACTTCGCCCATGCCGCGGCACTTGATGGCTACCGCGTGCTCTGTGTTGACTTTGATCCGCAAGCCACGCTCAGCCACTCGATGGGACTTAATGATGTCAGCGAAGAGCGCACTGTTTGGGGGATTATGGCCCGAGACCTGATCCGCGAAACTGAGGCGCAGAACAACGCCCCGCGCGGCGCTGCCAGTGGCGCCGCCCTGCCCCAAAGGACGATCCCAGACAGTATCACCGGCCTTGGCCTGCAAGAACTGCGCATTGCCGATTTCATTCAACCAACCAATTGGCCGACGATCGACATCATTCCGTCCTGTGCCAACGCGGCCTTTGTTGAGTTTGCTAGCGCCCAGTACCGGCACCTAAACCCGGAATGGTCGTTCTTTGCCGCTGTGTCGCGGTTTCTTGACCAGCTGCCTGAAGATCAATGGGACCTGATCTTCTTTGATTGCCCGCCTGCCATTGGCTATCAGTCAATGAACGCGGTCTTTGCCGCTGACATGCTTTATGTGCCCTCTGGCCCCGGTTATTGGGAATATGACAGTACGACATCTTTCATCGGCCAGCTCAGTGAGGCGCTTGAAGATTTGGCCTACGGATTTGAGGGCACCTTATCCGCGGATAAGCTCAAGTTGCCCAAGGCATTCCATGATGTGCGTTTCTTGCTGACCCGCTATGAGGCAGGCAACGACCTGCACCGCGCGATGTATGAGGCATTTAGTAAGGTCTTTGGCGACAAACTGGCCAAGCATCCGGTTGAGATGACGCGGGCTGTTGAGCAGTCAGGCCGCTTCCTTAACTCTATATACGAGATGGATTACCGCGACATGACCCGCGAAACATGGCGCCGGGCCCGCAGCAGTTTTGACCAAGCTTACGATGAGTTCCGCGAAACTATGTTGCCGCATTGGCAGAGCATGAACGAAGATCCCGGTACCTTATCCGCGGATAAGGTCAGGGGTAAGGTTGGGGATGAGGGAGATAAGGCATGAGCCGCAAGAAACGCATCTTTGACATCGACATGCCCGCTGAAGTGGCCGAGCCGCAGGCCGCTAAAGCCAGCCCAAGGCGCGGTCCAATGGCCAGCGCTATAGCCGAAAACGCCGAAGCGCTGAAGGTGCAAAAGAGCGCCGCCGAGGCGATCCGCGACGAGAATGACGCTTTAGCATTTGAATATGTGGCGCTGCGTGATGCGGGGCATGTTGTGCAACAGGTCGCGCTCGACGATGTCCATACATTCATGTTGGTGCGCGACAGAATGGATGGCGATGACCCTGAACTGGCCGAGCTGGTGCAGTCGATCCGCGACCTTGGCTTGTCAAACCCGATACGGGTTTTGCCCCGGCCTGACGGTACGGGCTATGAGTTGGTGCAGGGCTTTCGTCGGCTGGGTGCCTATAAGCAGCTATTGGCTGAAGGCGGGCAGGGCGACTGGGCCACTATCCCGGCACTGATCATGCAGGGCGCGGATGATATTTCCGGGCTTTATCGGCGCATGGTCGATGAAAATGTCATCCGTAAAGACCTTTCATTTGCTGAGATGGCCCGTGCGGCGCAGAACTATGCCGCAGATCCGGCGACCGACGCGCAAGACCTGACAGATGCTGTCGCGGCTTTGTTTCAGTCGGCACCGTATTCTAAGCGTAGCTATATTCGATCCTTCGCCTATTTGCTGGATTTGATTGGGCCAGAGCTGGCATACCCGACCGAGCTGCCCCGTGCCTTGGGCGTGTCTCTGGCCCGCGAAATGAAGGAACGGCCAGAAATAGTGAGCCAGATCAAAGAGGCGTTGAGGGGCTGGGATAACCGCTCTATCGTTGATGAGATGGAGGTGCTGCGTAAAATTTGCGGCGAGTCTGTGGAGAGTGGCGCCGAGACGGCGCCGCGGCCCAAGCGGGTTGGACGGCCACCGAAAACCAAGACGACGTTTCATATTAAGAGTGCTGCGGGGCAAGTCAAATGTACTGCCGCTGTTGGCAGGCTGGAGATACAAGTGGCGCGCGATTTCTCGACAATTGACCGAGCGCGGCTGGAGCGGGCGATTGCGACATTGGTTGATGGGCTGGGCTGACCTTATCCGCGGATAAGGTGGGTGAGTTTGGATGGATATACAGAAAATATTGAGTATTTTCAATATGTTGCGTGACGACCCGGACCCGTTACTTTAGCTTTAGGGGCGGTTCTGGGCGAAACCAACCAAATGTCAGGCAGCAGGGGAGGGCAGGGGGGTAATTTGGCACAGTATACGGGCAAAACTCTGCAAATGACCAATAAACGTTGACCCAGAGTGGTTGTCGGGCTTGTTTAGTATCCATTTTAGGCTTCGTGGAAAATGGATTTTATTATGTCTGACAATATTCCCAGCTATCTGTCGCAAGGTGAACCGGCGCGGTTGTTCCCGGTGCTCTCAACAACATCGAAAGAGGGGCGAACTACGTCGATCGTGCTGGCTTGTTTAGCAAAGATTGATGAATTTGGTGCCTCACTTTTGCAAAGCGTTGGCCAGCGCGTGGGCTCTCGTTCCAAGATTGAGACCTATACAGAAGTTGTGTTGAGCAAACAGCATGGCAGCTCAAAAGACCGCCCCGATGGATTGATTGTGCTCAGAACCGGGGCCAAAGAATGGCGGGCCTTGGTCGAAGCAAAGGTAGGTTTAAACGAGCTGGATGCCGATCAGATCGAGCGCTACCGGCTATTGGCCAAGGAAAATGAAATTGACTGCATTATCTCACTGTCAAATCAGTTTGCGACGATGCCAGGCAGCCACCCGTTGGAGGCGGTCCGCAAGAGCCGTTCCAAAGTGCCGGTATTCCATTGGTCATGGATGCATATTCTGACACAAGCGGATTTGCTGATTGGTCAGGGCAATGTCGCTGACATTGATCAGCGTATATTGTTGAATGAGTTGCGCAGGTTCCTGTCGCATGAAAGCGCTGGTGTGCGCGGGTTTGACAGGATGCCGAAGGAATGGGGAGTTCTGAATAAGTTGGTCTCTAGCGGTGGGGTGATTTCGCCAAAATCAGAAGAGGCGGCAATTGTGCTTAACGCATGGCACCAAGAAACCCGCGACCTGTCGTTGATTTTGAGCCGAATGACTGAAGCAAATGTGACCGAACGGCTTAGTCGTAAACACCGTGCTGACCAAACAGAGCGGGTGAAAGATGAGCTAGGCCATTTACGCGAGCGTAAACAGCTGATTGCTGAACTGGACATCCCTGATGCCGCTGCGCCTTTGGAGGTGGTAGCTGATATCGCGCGACGCTGTGTTGACGTTGGTATGTCGCTGCGAGCACCCGAGGACAAGGTTTCAACAAAGGCGCGGATCAACTGGTTACTCCGCCAGCTAAAGGCTGAGAAGGTTGATGACCTATATCTGCGGCTGTTTTGGCCGGGGAAGAACCTGCCGACGCAACACCTGATTGCCGAGCTTCGTGATGATGTTAATATTGCCAGCGAGGGGAAAGAGCATCTGGCCGCCCACAGTTTTCATGTTTTCCATTCCAAGCGTTTTGGTCCTCGTTTTACGCAGCAATCCAATTTTATTGCGGATTTGGAAGAAGCCGTGCCGGCATTTTATCATCAAGTTGGGTCGGGTTTGTCGGCGTGGAAAAAGAGCGCGCCGAAGATCAAGCTTGAGAAAGTGTCTGCTGAAGCTGTTTCAACCGAGGCGATTTCAGAAGATGCAGGCGAGTACGAGGCTTAGGATCTGCTCAAAGCTGAGACATGTCAGTAATTGCTTTGCTAGAAACGGTCTTAATGACCGTTTCTAGCTTGCTATATTTCGGTTAAGAAAAACGAAATGAGCCGTTGCTTAGCCTTTGCTTTTGTTAGTTATTTTGTGGGGGCGGCAGCCGGTCACCGCCAAAACCACCGGGTGGTTGCCCCATCGCATTTGAGCGATCTGCGGTAAAATCAACGGGCAGCGACAGCTCACCTTGGTAACCATTCTGAGGGTCGCCGGTCATTTTGAGCATCTGTTGTTCGATCTGTGCCGCGGTGTTGTCAGCGAAGACATTGTCGCTGGCGATTGTGATCCGCGACAGGTTGCGTGTGCCATTTGGATAACGGTTATCCGTGGCATAGACGGCTGCACATGTCTCTTCTGGAAGCGCTATTTGTGCTGTTAATACAGAGGCTTCGCCGCTAATGGCAGCTTCAATGTTGCTGAACACTTCGAAATGAAAATGCGGCCAGCGGCCATCATAACAACCCGGTACGATTGTGGTGAAACGGACCTTGCCTTCGGCGTCTGTAATGCCGACGCCGCGCAGATAATTGGCGTTGACCGTGTCATAGAGCGAGTATTTTCCGGTGGTGTCGCAATGCCAAAGATAGATAGCGTGATCTTCGAGCGGACCGCAGCCATCTGCGTCAACAAAGGTTAATTCTAGGTCAAGGCGCAGCCCGTCGGCGACGGGGGTGAGGCTGCCAAATGAAGTGCGCAGATCTTCGCGTATTACGCCTTCTTCGGTGAGCACATTTACGATCTGTCCGCTTTTGGAATTGGTGCCATCTCCGGGATAGGGGCCGGCAGTTTCCCATGGCAAAGCGACACATTCAGCGGCCAGCGCGGGCAGGCCGCTTGCGGCGGTGAGCCCGATGCCGCTGAGCAATGTTAAGAGACGCCTGCGCCCTATCATTCTTGGCATATCATTAGCGAGACCGAGGTCGTGGCTATGGCGGTTACCTGTCATTTCATACTCCAAAATCAAACATTTAGGTGGTTAGCTTGCAAGTACAACGTCGGTGGTTTGGCTTTCCGTCGCTTATATGTTTGTTATGCCGCGCAGCTGTGGCAAGCGACGTTTGATGCGTTTGGCTAAGAAATCGGAAAGGCAGCGCACCCTTGCATTACTGCGTAGATCTGGGTGTCTGAGCAGCCACAGGTCGAACCTTGGAGCGCTGTTGGCCTTGGCGAGCCGGTGAAGGCTAGGCTGCGGGTCGGCGAGAAAGCAGGGCAACATGGCGATACCCATTTCGGCTTTGCAGGCTTCCATTTGGGCATTGAGGCTCTCAATTGGCCCCAGACGGGCAGGGCGGGGAAGGCGCTATTGCGCAGCCAAAGCGGCTGGCTGCGGCCCCGGTGAAAGCCAATCCAGCGGCCACCATTTGGCGTGGTTTTAAGGCCGTGTTTGCGGATGTATTCTTGCGTGGCATAGGGGGCGGTGGCGCAGGCGGCGAGTTTGCGCCCGATCAGGTCTTCGGGCGGGTTTTGAGCAAATCTGAGGGCCAAATCTGTTTCACGGCGCGCGAGGTCTGCGGCGCCGTAGCCAATGTCGAGTTCTAGCTCGATATCGGGGTAGATTTCGTTAAATTCGGCCAGGTCTGGCATGAGCAGATTGGTGGCGAGGGCGTCGACCATGGAGAGCTTGATCAGCCCGGCGAGTTTGCTTTCTTTGCCAAAGACGCGGCGGTCGGCCTCAGCGACGCGGTCTTCAATGTCTTCGGCCAAGGGCAGCAGCTCTTCACCGGTTGCGGTGAGCACGAAGCCGGAGGGCAGGCGGTCGAACAGACGGGCGCAGAGTTGGCGCTCGAAACCGTCTATCCGGCGCGAAATTGTTGAATAGCTGACATTGCAGCGGTCTGCGGCCTCGCGGATGTTGTCACTACGGGCGAGGGCGAGGAAGATTTTGATGTCGTCCCAGTTCAACTGTTCCAAATTTGCAAATACCTTGTGCAGTATTGAATGTTTATCTGCACAATTAGAACAGTTATCTCGGCTTCACAAGCGCTGCTCGGGCTTTGCAGCGCAAACAACCGAGGGATTTTTTATGAAACGACGTTCACTTATTGCCGCTTCGTTGCTGGCAGTAACGCTTGCGACATTTGCCACTGCTCCGGCGGCTGTGGCGCAAGATGCCGGGTTTTACTTTATTGATTTGCTGCAGTTGCAGGATGGCAAAACACCGAGCGATGCTGCGGCGTATTTTGCGCTGATTGAGCCTGTTGTGGCTGAACATGGATTGGTGCGTGCGCTGCCTTCATTTAACATTATGCAGGTTATGGCGGGCAATTCAGATGCTGATTTGCTGAATGTATGGACTGTGACTGACCCTCAGGGCACGTTTGAGGGCATTTTTAGCGATGACGCCTATTTGCAGCATATTGAGCTGCGCAACAGTATTTTTGACATGGGGAATTCGACCATGTTTGTGCTAACACCAAACAGCTGAACGGCTCGGCCCCGGCATTTTACAGTGACGGGGCCAAGATTTTAAAAAGCAGAACCTGTGATTTAGATGTCAAAATTGGTCGGCAAGATCACCATGTCGCGGATGGTGACATTACGGCCGCGGGTCAGTGCGAAGATCAGCGCGTCGGATACTTCTGTGGGCTCGATCAGCGAGCCGTTTTCTTTGGCTTTGCGCAGGTTTTCTTCTGGCCAATCGGCGAGCAGGGCCGAGATGACCGGGCCGGGCGAGAGCTGGCCGACACGAATGCCGTGCGGGCGCAGCTGACGGCGCACAGTTTGTACGAAACAGTTTATCGCCCATTTGGAGGCCGAATAAACCGGCTCCCATGAGATAGCGGCATGGCCTGCAACCGAGCAGGTCACCCAGATATCGCCGGTATTGCGGGCTTTCATATGCGGGATGACCGCGTGCACGTTTTTCATCACAACGTTGATGTTGAGGTTGAGCATCATGTCGATAGTTGCGGGGTCTGTCTCATCAAGATCACCGCCAATATAGGTGCCGGCATTGCAGTATAGAATGTCTATGTGGCTGACTTTGTTGAGGATATCTGGAATGAGGGCGTTACAGCTTTCAGTGTCGAGCAGGTCGGTTACTTGGGCGATTGCTTTGTCGCCGAGCTTGGCTGTTAGCTCTTTGAGGGCTGCGGCGTCGCGGTCAACCATGACCACGGTGGCACCTTCGGCCAGAAGTGCTTCGGTTGCGGCAAGGCCAATGCCAGAGGCGGCGCCGGTGATGGCGGCGATTTTGCCTTTGAGTTTTTGTGTCATTTGGTTCCCCTAGAATTGCAAAGGTTAATGCGTGATGTAACCGCCATCGGCGACCAAAGTGGTGCCGGTGACGTAAGATGCGGCGTCGGAGGCCAAGAACAGCACGCAATTGGCCATTTCTTCTGGGCGACCGAAGCGGGCCATTGGCGTATTCTCAGTCCAGACCTTGTTCCATTCGTCATTGGCGATGCCGCCTTTGGTCATGTCGGAGATCACATAGCCGGGGGCGAGCGCGTTTACGCGGATACCGCGGCCCGCATATTCAAAGGCCATGGTTGTGGTCATCTGGTGGATGGCGGCTTTGGACGAATTATAGGCGACTTGCAGCTGGGGTTTGTTGGCGACAAAGCCGGAGATTGAGCCGATATTGATAATTGCGCCCGCACCTTGGGCGAGCATTGGCTTTATGGCTTCGCGGGCAATGCGAAACGGCGCGGTGAAGTTGGTATCCATGATATTGGCCAGCTGGGCATCGGTAAATTCGTGGAAATTACCGTCATCGGCGACGCCCGCATTATTGACCAAGATGTCGAGGCTACCGAACTCTTCGATTGTGGCGGCGGTGATGAGCGCGGGGGTGGCCTCGTCGGTGACATCGGCCTTTATCCAAGCGGTGCGGCTGGGGTTTGCTTTGAGCAGGGCCGAAAGTTGGGGCGTCTCTGAGCGGCTGGTGAGCATGCAATTGGCCCCGGCTTCGAGGAAGGCCTGGGCCGTGGCGAGGCCGATGCCACGATTGCCACCGGTGATCAGCGCGGTTTTACCGTCGAGCCGAAATTGTTGAAGTGTCACATGGGTTCCTATCTTTTGCGTCAGGGCCGTTTGGCGGGGCCATATTGGGTTTTGGCAATAAACTCGTCGAGCTGGGCGCGGCTGCCTGCGCCTTCCATTGGGCCTTGGAAGGTGACGGATCTGGCACCTGCGGCATTGGCGTAGAGCAAGGATTTGGCCAGCGGCAGGCCGAGGCGGCGGCAGGCGACATAGGCGCCGCCAAAGCAGTCACCGGCGCCGGTTGGGTCTTGTTCCTGGACCATGAAGGGAGGGACATGCTCGGCGGTGCCATCTGGTAAAAAGGCGCTGGCGCCGTGGGCGCCGCGCTTGAGCACGACTTCGCTGATGCCCGTTGCGAACAGGCTTTGCAGGGCGGCGGCTTCGCCGGCATCGGGCGGTGTGCCCGCGGCAATGTATAGCTCATCGGCCGAGGGCAGGAGCAGATCTGTTTGGCCGAGGATGCGCGCGAAGGCGGGGGCGGCGCTGCTGGCCAGTTCTTTGCGGATGTTTGGGTCGAGCGAGAGGGTGCCGCCATTGGACTTTATGATTGTCGCGGCGCGGTCGATGATTTGGACCATGTTTTCATTGGCGATGAAGGTGCCCATGACGTGGAGGTGACCGGCGCGGGCGGTCAGGGCCTGGGTCTGGGCGCTCCATGTCAGGCTTCCGGCAGCGGAGGCGGAGAGGTTAAAGATGAAATCGCGGGTACCGTCTGGGCGATAGCGAACAAAGGCGGTGCCGGTTGGCAGGGATTTGTGGGTGGTGATGGCGGAGATATCAACGCCGTCGCGGGCGAGGCGGGCGGTGTTGATGCGGCCAAAGTCATCGTCGCCGACGCAGGCAATGAGGGCAGCGGAACCGCCGATGCGGCCACATTGGTTAATAAAGATGGCCGGTGCGCCGCTGGGATAGGGGCCGGTCAGGGGCTGGGGGGTGAGAAAGCCACTGCCAATTGTGGTGGCCATAATCTCGACGAGGATTTCGCCGATGCAGATTGTCGGGCCGGTGGTGTCTGGAGCGAGGCTGTTAGGCATCGGCGGCATCGAGCAGCAGACGGGCGGTGACATCATCGGTGGCGAGGGTGTCGACCAAGCCGCGACGGCAGGCGGCGCGGATGATATCGACTTTGTGCGGGCCCGCGGCGGCCATGATTTTCTCTGGCACGGCGCGGACTTGGCTGAGCGGCATGCCGAGGGTTCGGTCGTCAATGGCTTGGGAAACTGTATTGCCGTCTTTGTCGAGGAACCGGCCGAGGACATCGCCGATAGCACCTGCTTTTATCAGCGCTTCGGGGGTGAGGCCACGGGGCAGGCCGTGCGAGACGAGGAAGGATTTTGGCGAGACATTTGAGCAGGTTAGCAGCACGGCATCAAGGGACTCAAACTTTTTGAAGTGACCTTTGAGGGCCGATTGCGACAGGAACAGGTCGCGGTCTATGCCTTCTGACAGGTAGATTGGCGCGGTTAGGATTGAGTAATGTGCGCCAAGGATACCGGCGAAACCGGAGGCAACACCGAAGGAATTAAAGGTCGATCCTTGGGCCGTGCCGCCGAGGATGGACACGACTTCTAGCTTGGGCAGGGTCATGCGGGGCAGGCGGCGGATGGCGCTGTCGATTGTCAGCCCCCATGACACGCCGATAGATTGCCACGAGGCGGCGCGGAGGCGTTCTGTCAGCAGAGCGGCGAGGGCGGCACCGACGGGGCGGTGAAAATCATAGTCATTCTTATTGGCCAGACCGACGACAGCGCGCTCGATACCGAGCGCATCTTTGAGCTCTTGCTGGATCTGGGTGCGGGCGACAAAGGGCGAGGCGATTTGGATTTTTATCAGGCCAAGGGCCTTGGCCCGCTGGATAGACTGGTTGACCCGCAGCCTTGTGACATCAAGCATTTGGGCGATTTCGGCTTGGGTCATTTCATTGACGAAATAGTGCCAGCAAATCTCGGTAATGAATGCTTCGCTGTCTTCGATGAGTTCGCGCGCCACTGATTGATCCTCTTCGAAGCGTACCTTTTGTCAGTAGTACACGATGCCGTAAATAATGCACATCCTACACATGCATGACAAGCGATACATTTGAAAATTTTCACTTGCATGGGCTGGCGTACAAATGCATTGTGGCGCTAAGAGTGGACGCGAATCGACAGGTTAAACTGTTGCCGACAAGAATGCGGATCAACTCTTTTGACATTAGGGAGGACAGCAAATGAGCTTTGCTTACAAACTTGGCGCATCAGCGCTGGCAATTTCACTCGCAGCCGGTGCTGCGTTTGCAGACGTTAATGACGATTTTTGGAGAGAGGCGGCCGCACCTTATCAGGGTGTAACCCTGCGCGGTGTGACGGAATCTTCGCCACCATCGCTGTATATTCGCGAAGTATTGGCCCCGCAATTCGAAGAGCTGACAGGCATTCGCGTTGATATTGAGACCACATCTTGGGACCAGATGTTCGACAAGGCCATTAAGGACATGGAAGCCGGAACCGGCATCTATGACATGGTCTATATTGAGCAGGACATCATCTACTCATATCTGTCGCGTGATTTCTTGGTGAACACCACCCAGATGCTGGCCGACAACCCGGCGCTGCAAGCCCCAAGCTATGATGAAGCCAACTTCACGACATTTGCCGACTATTTCAGAAACGCTGATGGCGATCTGTTCGGCGTGCCGATGGAAGCTTTCATCAAAATCTACCTGTACCGGACTGACCTGTTTGGCGACCCTGATATTCAGGCCGCCTTTATGGAGCAAACCGGCCACGCGCTTGCACCAGCAACAACGCATGACGAATATGCGGTGATTGCGCAGTTCTTCACCGCTTATGGCGAAGAGAATGACATGGACCTCTGGGGCACAACGGCCCAGGCACATACCGGCCATGTTGCATCTTGGTATGAGTACTTTGAGTCGATTGCGCCAACATTTGGTGTCTATAATTGGGGCATTGACGCGGATAACAACTATTCCGCATCGGTCGCCAATGGCGGGCAGATGAACTCCGATGAGGCCAAAGCGGCGATGACGTGGTGGCTGTCGATGCGCGATATTGCTCCACCTGAGAGCCCTGCTTCGACATGGACAGAAGTTGGCACAACATTTGGTGCCGGTCGTGCGGCTCAGGGTCTTGTCTACGGCGAGAATGCTGGCTGGATTGCAGCTGACGCGACAAAGTCGCTTGTTGTTGGCAATGTCGGCGTGGCACTGCCACCGCTGGAGCCGGGTGTAATGGACGCTGCTGAAAGCGGCGAAGGTTACATTGGCTATTATGATGGCGGCGCCTTTGGTCTGCCTTCGTCTTCAACCCAGCAGGAAGCTGCTTTGTTGTTCCTTCAGTTCATTGGCCAGAACGAAGTTCAGCCTGACTGGGCAGTGGCTGCACCACGTGTGACGAATACTGCCACATATGACGATCCTAAAGTGATCGCCATGAACATAGAGCTTGGCGGCTATTACGACATGCTACAGAACCAAGGCTATTTGTTTGCGGGTGCTCCACCTTACCCGTTCCACGCACAGGTTCGTGAAGCAACTGCACCGACATTCTTCGAGATCCTGATTGGCAATATCTCTGTCAGTGATGGTCTTGACCAGATGGCGGCTGAAGCTGAAGCTGAGCTGGAAAACCTTGGCTACCGCAACTAAATTCTCTCCCTGAGGATGACTATAGGGTCGCCGCTTGTAAGGGTGGCGGCCCGTCTTTTTCGAACCGAGTTTTAACCGTAACATTCTCTACACTGACTTCTGAGATCGCTTTAAGAATAAAGGGAACCCGACGATGCAATCCAACAAGCTTGGCTGGATAATGCTTGCACCAACATTGGTGATCCTATTTTTCTTCGGGGTCTTGCCATTTGTCTACGTGGTTTGGCTGGCCTTCCACCAATGGAACCCTTTCGCGGTTGACCCGACCATTATTTATAATGGGGCTGAGAACTTCCGCCGGATCGTGTTTGACGCGCAGTTTTTGAACTCGGTTACTGTGACGGTGACATTCGTGTTCTTCGCCGTTTTGTCAGAGCTGATCATTGGCTACTTGCTGGCGCAGGCGTTTATGAAAGAGTTTCCGGGCAAGGCGTTTTTCAGGACCATTCATACGCTGCCGCTGATCATGGCACCGATTATCGTCGGCTCTGTTTGGAAGCTGATGACGACGCCGTCGATTGGGATTATCCCACATTATCTTGACGAGCTGTTCGGTATTTCGATGAATATTGGCACCTCGGCCGCCACCGCTTTCGCCACGATTGTTATCATGGATATTTGGCACTGGACGCCGCTGGTGACGCTGACGCTGATTGCCGCTCTGGTGTCGCTGCCGCGCGACCCGTTTGAGCAGGCACAGATTGATGGGGCGAATAAGCGCCAGATATTTTGGCACATTACTCTGCCAATGATCATACCTGCCGTAGTTGCCACTGTGTTTATTCGGCTGATGGACGCTTTGCGCACGGTTGACGAGGTTTGGATGTTGACCGGGGGCGGGCCGGGTTCGGCGACGCGGTTTGTCGGGGTGCATATCTTCAAAGAAGTGTTCCCGAAGACCAATTACGGCTACGGATCGGCGATCTCGGTGATCGTGCTTTATCTTACAATCGTCTCGTGCTGGCTGCTCTATGTGACCATGCTCGCGCCACGTACAAAAAAGAAGGGTTGAAGCCATGAACAAGAGCCGCCCAATTCTCGCCATTGTCTTCTGGAGCTTAATTAGCTTTCTGACATTATTCCCAATTTACTGGCTGTTTGTCATATCGGTGAAGCCGGTAGTCCAGCTGTTTAGCACGCCCGATATCATCCTGCATGACCCTTACTGGGGCAATTATGTGAAGGTGTTGGGCGACAGATTATTGCGCAGTTACATGATCAACTCGCTGATCATCTCATCCGGCAATGCTGTGCTGTGCACAACGCTGGGCTTCTTTGCCTGCTACGCGCTGTCGCGGTTTAATATGAGCGGCAAAGAGTCGATCTTTTTCTGGACGATCACCAACCGGATGGCACCACCTGCGGTGTTTTTACTGCCGCTGTTTTTGCTGATGACGCAGGTTTATACAGTTGGTGATTGGCGGCTGCTTGATACGCGGATCGGGATGATACTTGTCTACTGCACCTTTAACCTGCCCTTTGCGATTTGGACGCTTAGGCCGACGGTGGACGGGATTCCGAAAGAGCTGGATGAGGCGGCGTTTGTTGATGGGGCCAGCCCGTGGAAAGTGATCACCGAAGTTGTGTTTCCGCTGTGCCGCCCCGGCCTTGCTGTGACGCTGATCCTGACATGGGTGTTTGCCTGGAATGAGTATCTGTTGGCGGCGACGCTGACGAACTTTAATGCCCGGACGCTAACAACGGCTTTGTCAGAATATGTGACCACCACCGGCACGGAGTGGGGGGTGATGGCGACGATTTCTGTGCTGACACTGATCCCGGCGCTGCTGGTCTTTGGCTTGGTGCAAAAGCATATTGTCACCGGTCTGACCTTTGGCGCGGTGAAAGGATAAGCAGATGAATGATGCAGATGATGGCGCAGCGCCCGAGACTGAAGACACTGAGATTGATCATTACGGCCATGAAAAAGAGCGCCACGGGTTTCTACCGATTGAGACCAACATGTTTGACCGGCTGTTTATTTCGGTTGTCTTATGGGTGGCATTGTCGCTGTTTTGGTTCCGTTTTGTCGAGCCGGCGGGCCTGCCGATCTGGGTGTCCAATGCGATAGCTCTGGCGGTGGCTGCTGTGATTATTACGAAAGGATGAGCGAATGAAGTCTCTTGTACTTGAACGAAAAGATGAGCTGTCCTTGCGCGATTTTCCCGAGATTGACCGGGTTGAAGAAGTTCTGGGACCGCGCGATGTGCGGGTAAAGCTGCATACTGTCGGTATTTGTGGCTCGGATGTGCACTATTATACTCATGGCAGCATTGGGCCGTTTGTTGTCAAAGAGCCAATGATCCTTGGGCATGAAGCGTCGGGCACGGTGATTGAGACCGGCGCTGAGGTGACAACGCTGGCGGTTGGCGACAGGGTTTGCATGGAGCCGGGCCTGCCCGACGCGAATAGCAAAGCCACCCGGCTGGGCATGTATAATATTGACCCGGCAGTGCGGTTTTGGGCGACGCCGCCAGTGCACGGGATCTTGCGGCCGACTTGTGTGCACCCGGAAATCTTTACTTTTAAGCTGCCTGATAATGTCAGCTTTGGGGAGGCTGCGATGGTCGAGCCATTGGCTGTGGGCATTCATGCCGCGACCAAGGCGCGGATTAAGCCGGGCGATATTGCGGTTGTGCAAGGCGCCGGGCCGATTGGACTGGTGACAGCGCTTTCGGCTTTGGCCGCTGGTTGCGCCCGGGTTTTTGTCAGTGATCTGGCAGAGAAAAAGCTAGAGATTGCGGCCGGGTTAAACCGGGCGATTACGCCGGTTAATGTGGGCCGCGAGTCTATGGCGGATGTGGTGCTGGCCGCGACGGATGGCTGGGGCGCGGATATTGTGTTTGAGGCTACGGGCTCACCTGTGGCGGCGGCGCATGTGTTCGGCCCACTGGCGCCGGGGGGCTGTGTCGTCATGATTGGCGGGCAAAGTGAGC
>JAESRD010000003.1 GCA_016764835.1 Paracoccaceae bacterium
CGCGCGGTGTCGCCCCGTTGGATGACCCGTTCCCGCTGATCGTCGGCGGTGTCGGTGTGGCCGCGTTGCTGCTTGTCGATATCGTGTTTCTTGGGCCTGAAACCGGGCCGGGGATGCGCACATTGGTCTTTGCTATCCCGTTGCTCGTGGCCTTTTGGGGCTGCCGAGGGGCTGCCAAAATGTTGGCAAAGTCAGACATTTTGCGTGTGGTCTTCCCGCCGCTGGTGCTGATCGTGGCCGTGCTCGGCTCTATCCTCGGGGGCATCACCAACCCAACGCCGGCTGCGGCTTTGGGCGCGGGCGGTGCGATCATGCTGGCCGCTTACCGCAAGCTGGCCGATCAAGGCAAATCTGGCTGGATCGTGCTTTGGGCAACTGGGGCAATCGCCGCCATGTTGCTTATCGGCGTCAACTTCGATCTGCGGATCAATGTGAGTGGCGCTAATCTCACCTCCTATCTGGCCTTCATCGTGGCGCTACTGTGCTTCCTCTTCGCCATGTTCGGTATCTTCTATTCTTGCTGGGTTTTGCTGGCGGGCGGGGTCTTGGCGCCAGTGGTGCGCGAAACGGCCAAAGTCACACAGATGGTCTTCGCCATCCTCATCGGCTCGCAGCTGCTCAATCTGGTTATCATCTCCTTTGGCGGTGAGCACTATATTCAAGGCTTCCTCAAAAGCTTTGATAATGAATGGACCGTGTTTCTCTTGGTCATGCTGGTGCTGTTCGTGCTCGGCTTCGTGCTCGATTTCCTGGAGATCATCTACATCGTCGTGCCGATTGTCGGCCCAGTTATCTATGGCGGCACTATGGATCCGGCATGGGTGACGATCATGATCGCGGTCAATCTGCAAACATCGTTCCTGACCCCGCCCTTCGGTTTCGCGCTGTTCTACCTGCGCGGGGTTGCGCCCAAAGAGGTCACGACCGCGCATATCTACCGCGGTGTAATCCCGTTCGTCCTCATACAAGTTGGCGGGCTAATCTTGCTGGCATTGTTCCCCGGCGTGGTCACAATCATACCAAACCTAATGGGTGGCTAAGCGTGGCGGGCTTAGCGCATTTATGCGTCAGCCCGCCCCCCCCGCGCTTGGATGCGCGTGTCGCCAAAGGCGGTCGAGCAGGCCAAGCGCCAGCTATTCATGCCAAGTGATTTGCGGCGGGCTTAGCGCCGTGGGGCAAACAAGACGCTCAGATCAGGCTCATCGCGATTGTCTTGCCGTGGCTCTGCCACAGGCTGCGCGGGCACTGGCCCTTCGCCTGCCGGGTCTATTGCCGCAGGTTGACTGCCGGGCAGCATAACTTGTGCCACTTGTTCGGCTATCGGCGATACGCTGAGCGGGTGCAGATCGGCGCTATAGCTCTCTGGGTCGCCAATATCTTGCCACGCGCCACGGGTAAAAACCTCAAGCCCGGAGAATTTGGCCTTATAATCCATCTTCGGACTGCCGGGCACCCAATAGCCAAGATAGACATAGGGCAGGCCCATTTCGCGGGCGATCTCGATATGGTCAAGAATGATATATGTGCCGGGCGAATTGCGCGACGCCTGCGGGGCGAAAAACGAGTAGACCATACTCAGCCCGTCATCGAGCACATCTGTCAGGCAAACCGCCTCTAGCTGATCTTCGCCAGCCCCTTGCGGGGTATATTCTATCAGCCGCGAGCGGACCGGGGTTTCTTCTACCATGCCGGCAAATTCGAACAGGTCCATATCGGCCATGCCGCCATTGGCGTGGCGGCCATCAAGGTAGGAACGAAACAGTTCATACTGCTCGTCGGTGGCCCAAGGGCTGCGGGCGCGCCGTGACAGGTGCGCATTGCGCCGGGCCACCCGCTTTTGGCTGCGGCTTGGGGTAAAGTCAGCCACCCTAATCCGTGCCGACATGCAGGCATTGCATTCGGCACAAGACGGCCGGTAGAGCACGTTTTGCGAGCGACGAAAGCCCTGCTTTGACAAAGTGTCATTCAGCATCTCGGCTTGGTCGCCCTGCAACGCCGTAAACAGCTTTCGCTCCATGCGCCCTTCAAGATAGGGGCATGGCTGCGGCGCTGTCACATAGAACTGTGGCGCAAGAGGGAGCGAATGGCGCATGAATTGCCCGTGATCATGGTGTCTTTGGCCTAGGTTAGCAACCTGACCGCCCTGCGCCAAGCCCCCCGATTATGGTGGGTTTACATTTTTGTAACCTATTTTAGCGGGATTTGGCCCGATGGCTGGCTTATTGGCTACCGCAATGGGCGGTTTATGGCCGTGGTGCCGAGCACCAGATCAGACAGGCCTTGGCCGCGCTGTGTGCCAAACATCAGCCCGATAGACAGCAGCTGAAGCGGCGCGGCCATGAAACTGACCATATAGCCGAGCGTATGAAACAGCGCCGTGCCGCTGCTAAGGCGTCCGCCGTCAGCCTCGCGCAGCTCGATGCCCATGATCCGCATACCCAGCGTGGCAGAGCCAGCGCTGATGGTGATCCAGCGGTAAAAGAAGCCGATGACGGCCATCAGAAACGGAAAGAAGAACAGCCCGGTAAAGGCGGTAAAGGGCAGGGCCATGATCGCCATGGCAGCCGTTATCACCATGTCGATGCCCCAAGCCGCGCCGCGTTTGGCGGGCACACCTTCGTAGAAATCAGGCCGTCTGGCCGGGTCGGGCAGGGCGCTGGTATAACGAGGGGCGGCGGTCATGGTGGGGTTCCTAACTGGGTTTGTTTTGGGAGAGATTAAAGCGGCCCCGTTCCAGTTTAGGGAAAAGGGCCGGGTCTTGGTAAAAGGGGGCTGCGCCGGGGGGGGGCGGCGCAGCGTGGGCTTGCGCTTTTGCAGCGCAGTTTAAGCTACAATCCGATTAGGATTGTTGGTTATAGCCACCAAAGCCATCGTCGTCGTCTGCTTTGCGTGGAAAAGCGCTGCCTTCACGCTGCGGCTCTTGGTACTGGCCAGACCGGTGCTCAGCACGCGGTGGCTGCTGATAGTCGGTCTCGGTTTGGGCTTCACGGCTGGCGCGCTTGGCACGGTCATCCATAAAGTCGTCAAACTCGGCTTTGTCTTTGGCTTCACGCAGCCGCTCAAGGAAGTCTTCAAAGTTGCGCTGCTCTTCTTCAAGGCGGCGCAGGGTGTCAGATTTATAGGCGTCAAAGGCGCGGTTGCCAGAGGGGCGCATTGCAGCGCGGGCCGAATGCATTGTCGCGCGGCGACTGTCATGGTTCCAACTAGATTTGCAAGACTTCGAGAACATGCGTTTGCTCCATATCATATAAAAGAGAAGGGCGAGGCCAACAGGCCAGACGAAGATGAAGCCGAGGACCATTGCCGCGATCCAGGCACCTTTGCCTTTGTCGTCGAGCCATCCCTCGGTGCGGGCGAACCAGCCGCTACGGCGGGGCGCGCTCTGGGAATAGGCCGGGGGTTGAACATCAATGGTGGTCATCGTGGTCTCCTTGGGGTTAATGTTTATACTGTTCACATCATCCAATATGGGGTTTGGGCAGGAAGAGACAAGACTTTATGTGAATGTTTTTTACATTTACTTTATTTAGTGAATGTTTTCAATAAGTTAGATAAGATCATGCTAAAATACACAGGAATATTGGCTCTTTTGGCCCAAATCTGCCTTTTTGGGTTGGGATAGTCCGGCTTTTGCCCTGAAACAGCAATCAGGCATTTTAATGGGGCGCGGTTGGCGGTGATAAAAACAAGGCAAAAACTAGCCTACTATATAACAGACCAGTTTTTAGAAAATCGGCAAATTGGCTAAAAATCAAATTACCACATTATATGGACAAAAGGGCCAGCTGCGCTGCGCCGATATCAGTGTCCCCATCGGCAGGTCAATCATCAAACAGATTGTGTTGAACCGATGGCGTCATAATTTACTGATACATCTCCCATTCTGCCGTAACCCATGTATAAATAGGGTAACCGGCGTAGTCGCGTGACTTAGGGGGCCGCCAACTGAGGTAACTTTACTACAACGATTTAGAATTTACCTAAGGGAACCCTGTCTCAGCGGCCGATTCAAAACTAGTTTTCACGGCAAGAATTTTTGGAAATATTGATTCGAATCGGTCATTCGCCTTCTGCTTGTGTTGGTTTGGTTCAAATCAGCTCGATACGGGTGTGGCAGAGTGTCGCGGTTTTGACATCATTGCCTGTTTGATTTTGAGCTAACTGGATAACAATACTAAGAATTAGGCATTTATTATGTCCCAATACGAGACAATTAGCACCAAAGCGGCCTTGAGCGGAGATTCGCTTGCAGGTCCACCTGTCCAAAAGGGCAGGATGACTTTTTCAACCACTGCGTGTTTTATAGTCTTAAGCTGTTTAGTGGATGGCAATCATTTTACGAACAGATTGTAGTAACACTGTACAGCGGAGGACGCTGCCCTGTGAAAATAGGGAAAAAGCTCCGTAAGAGTTTGGTTGTTAAAAAAAGAGGCAAAAAAGATGAAGCACCCGGTTGATGTTCATGTTGGAAAGCGGATCCGCCATCGTCGTTGGATGAATGGCACGACACAGCAACAGCTTGCTGAGAAGGTTGGGATCAAATTCCAACAGATTCAAAAATATGAAACCGGGATGAACCGTGTCAGTGCATCCAGACTGTGGGACATTGCCCGCGCTTTATCTGTGCCGGTCTCATTCTTCTTTGAAGGGCTTGAAGGCTCGGTCACTGAATATGAAACTCAGGGCAATGAAATGCCCGGTGATATCTTGTCAGATCGCGAAGCACTGGAGCTTTTGCGCTCCTATTATGCGATCCCTGAAAACCAGCGCCGCCGGTTGTTTGAATTGGCACGGGTTCTTAGCGAAGCTGCTTAAGCTTTTGCCTTGGGGCTGGCCATGTGGCCAGTCTTCTTGGGCCTCGCTTATCAGATCGGCCCAAGGGGCCGCGCTTGCCGGCGCGGCCGTTGCGTATGTGGCTAAAGCAAACTCTGCCAGCTTTGTCGTTTTTGCCGCATTGTTTGCCGACACGGCTTGACCCTTCTGTCATTGGCACGCTACCGATTTGGTGATGTAGGAGAGGCGCGAATGGCACAAAATCAGGCGATACAGCCGCAATTATCCAAATCAGAACAGACAGGATTGCGCCAATTGGCCCATGAGCTGGCCGATGCCGCACGGGTTGAAACGCTGCGCCATTTTCGCGCGGGGATAGCGACCGATAATAAAGACGATAGCGGTTATGATCCAGTGACCGAGGCTGACCGCGCCGCAGAGCGGGTCATGCGGGCGCTGATCCAAGAGAAGCGCCCCGATGACGGTATACTTGGCGAAGAATACGGCAATCTTGCAGGCATGTCGGGCCTGACATGGGTGCTCGACCCGATCGACGGCACACGCGGCTATGTCAGCGGCACCCCGACTTGGGGCGTGCTGATTGCCATCGCCGATGCAGATGGTCCAATTTACGGGTTGATCGATCAGCCCTATATCGGCGAGCGGTTTGAGGGCGGCTTTGGCTTTGCTGGTGTCAATGGCCCGATGGGCGCGAAAGATCTCGCAACCTTGCCATACCGGCCCTTGTCTGCGGCCACCATACTCTCGACCTTCCCAGAGATTGGCAGCCAAGACGAGCACCGGCGGTTTACGGCTGTGGCTCGCCAAGTCCGGTTGGTCCGGTACGGCATGGATTGCTACGGCTACGCGCTGCTCGCCGCCGGCCAGGTCGATCTGGTGATCGAGGCCGGATTGTTCCCGTATGATGTCAATGCGCCAATCGCGGTGATCGAGGCCGCAGGCGGGGTCGTCACCAATTGGCAAGGCGGTCCGGCGCATGATGGCGGCACGGTTCTGGCAGCGGCCAACCCGCAGATACATGCCGAGGCATTGGCGATATTAATGGCCAGCAATGGCTGACCTCCTTATCCGCAATGCGGCGCAGATCCTGACGATGAATGACAGTGACGATGCGCTGACCGACACGGATATTTTGCTCAGCGGCGGCCAGATAGTGGGGCTGGCCCCCTCTGGCCAGATGGCACAACATTGGCCTGCCGCTGCGACGGCGCAGGCGATTGATGCGTCGGGCTGTTTGGTCACGCCCGGTCTGGTCAACACCCACCACCATCTCTACCAAAGTCTGACCCGCGCTGTGCCTGGCGCCCAAGACGCGCTGCTATTTGGCTGGCTCAAACGGCTCTATCCAATCTGGGCCGGGTTTGGCCCCGAGGAAATGCGGGTCTCGGCCCTGACCGGTTTGGCTGAACTGGCTTTGTCTGGCTGCACCATGAGCAGTGACCATCTCTATCTGTTCCCCAACGGCGCGCGGCTTGATGACACGATAGAGGCGGCCCAGCAGATTGGCCTGCGCTTTCAGCCCACGCGCGGCGCGATGAGCATTGGCGAAAGTGCGGGCGGGCTGCCGCCCGACAGTTTGGTCGAGGCAGAAGATGCGATTCTAGATGACTGCATCCGCGTCATTGACCGGTTTCATGATGCCTCTGCTGGCTCAATGCTGCGCGTTGGTATCGCCCCGTGTTCACCGTTTTCGGTCAGCCAAGACCTGATGCGCGATGCCGCCCTTTTGGCCCGCGACAAGGGGGTGATGCTGCACACCCATTTGGCGGAGAACGAAGAAGACATTGCCTATTCTCTTGAAATGTTCGGCTGTAGGCCCGGCCAATATGCCCAAGATCTCGGCTGGACCGGCCCCGATGTTTGGCATGCGCATTGCGTCAAGCTTGATGCCGCCGAGATCAAGCTTTTTGCCGAAACCCAAACCGGGATCGCGCATTGCCCTTGCTCCAATTGCAGGCTTGGCTCTGGCATTGCCCCGGTGCAGGCTTTGTTGCGGGCCGGGGTGCCGGTGGGGTTGGGGGTTGATGGCTCGGCCAGCAATGACCGGGCTAATCTGGCCGATGAGGCGCGCATGGCGATGTTGCTCCAACGGGTGCAAAACGGCGCTGATGCAATGAGCCCGATGCAGGCTTTGCGGCTGGCCACCCGTGGCGGGGCGCAGGTCTTGGGCCGGGGTAATGAATGCGGCCAGCTGCGGCCGGGTTTCCGGGCCGATTTGGCGATATGGGACATGCAAACTGTCGAGGCGGCGGGCAGCTGGGATAATGCGGCTTTGCTGCTGGCAGGCCCGCAAAAGGTGCGCGATCTGATCGTTGAGGGGCGGGTCATTGTGCAAGCTGGGCAATTGACCCGCATTGATCTGAATGCAACGCTGCACCAACAGCGCCAGCTTGCGCATAACCTCGCGCAATAGGTCTGGCCGTATAAGGGAGGTTCTATGCGTCTTTTCACACGCGCCGTTCTCGGCTTTGTTTTGCTGTCAGGCTGTGTTGCCGTTGAGCCGGTGCAAGCGCCGCCCGCCTCTGCAGCGCCTCAGCAGCAGCAACCGGCCAGCTCATCTTTTTCCACCATGCTCAACACTGCCCGCGCCGGGCAGGGGCTGGCTGCCGTGCGCCTAAGCCCGCAACTGGCCCGCGCCGCACAGGCCCATGCCACTGACATGGCCGCCAACGACTACTTCTCTCACACCAGCCAAAACGGCCAAAGCAGCGCCGCCCGCGCCACTGCGCAAGGCTATTGCTACCGTTCTATTGGTGAGAACATCGCATGGGGGCAATCGAGCGAGGCCGAAGCCTTCGCTGGCTGGCTCGCATCTCCCGGCCATTATGCCAATATCATGCTCGCCGGTGCCACCGACTTCGGGCTTGGCCATGCTGGCGACCGTTGGGTGATGGTGATCGGGCGGGGCTGCTAGACCAGCGCACCGCCAACCCAAACAGCCCGCACCGCCCGGTCATCGCCCATCATTATCGTTGGAAACAGCGCTTCCCAGATATCACCGGCGCGCGCGGCGCGTTGGGCAATGGCCGGGGTTGAGCGCAGATCAAGCACGGTGATATCGGCCTCTGCGCCGGGGCCAAGATGGCCAACAACGCCGCCAAGATGCAAGATGTGCGCCGCGCCCTCGGTGGCCAGCCACATCAGC
>JAESRD010000053.1 GCA_016764835.1 Paracoccaceae bacterium
CCGCCCCAACGTGGGCGCGCTTTTGCCAGTAGAGGCCGCCGCCGCCGCCAAGCCGCCCTCGCGGGCCACGGCGAGGAACAGGCGCAGATCGTCCCAATCAAACTTCATTTCATTCATGAAACGATCATTGCAAAGCGTTTCATAGATGTGAAGCCGCAGCGGTGGTTTTATGGCGGTGATAGCAACAAGGAGCGTTGAACATGCATTTTTTGGGAAAAGAGATTGCCCCGTTGGGCATGGGGTGCTGGCCAATCGGCGGGGCGATGTTTGCTGGGGGGCAATCGGTTGGCTACACCAATATCGACGACGCCGAGTCGACGCGGACCATCCACGCCGCCCTTGCCGCCGGGATCACGCTGTTTGACACGGCAGCGGCCTACGGCGCGGGCCATGCCGAGCGGCTGTTGGCTGGCGCTTTGAAGGACCGGCCAGACGCGCTGGTCGTCACCAAGATCGGGCTGGCTATTAATGAGAAAACCAAACAGCTGACCGGCGATGAGACCGACCCGGCGCAGGTTCTGCCCGCAATTGACGCCTGTCTGTCGCGGCTGGGGCGTGACCATATTGACCTATTGTTCCTGCACCTTAACGCGCTGCCAATCGCACAGGCCGAGCCGTTGTTCGACGCAATGGAAAGCGCGCGTGCGGCGGGAAAAATCCGGGCTTACGGCTGGAGTACCGACTTTTGTGACCGGGTGGTGGCTATGGCAGATCGACCCGGTTTTGTCGCGGTTGAGCATGCCACAAATGTATTGGCCGACACGCCGCGTATCCGAAATGTTATTCGTGAAAACCAGCTGACGGCGCTGATCCGCTCGCCTTTGGCCATGGGCCTGCTCGGCGGTAAATACGGGGCAGAGGCGCGTGTTCCGGCCAATGATATTCGGGCGTCGGGGCGCTCGGACTATTTCAAAGATGCACAGGCTGATCCTGTGTTTTTGGCCAAGTTAGACGCTGTGCGCGCGCTGCTCACAAGTGGCGGACGCAGCCTTGTTCAAGGCGCTCTGGGCTGGCTTTGGGCCAAGGGAGATATGATTATCCCCATCCCCGGTGCACGAAATGTTGAGCAAATTGAGGGCATTGCCGGGGCGCTGGCGTTTGGCGCTTTGCCTGACCATGTTATGGCGCAGATCGAGACGCTGATTGAGCGCGAGCCAGAGGACACCCCAGATAGGGCGCGCTAGGGCCAGTCTGAGAACCGCACCGGGTCGCGGGCCATCGGGTCATCGGCGGCCCGCGTGATCCGGCGGCGAAACACGCCCGGTGCCTCGCCCGACATTGCTTTATAGAAGTGGTTAAACTGACTGGCTGATGAAAACCCGAGCAGGGCCGATATATGGTCGGCGCTATGCGAGGTGCGTTGCAGCAGCACCTGCGCCTCGCGAAAACTACGCTCGCGGATCAGCAAAGCCGGGGGTTTGTCGAGCGCGCGCATGCATAGATCATGCAACCGATCATAGGTCAGCCCCAACACATCTGCATAGTGTTTGGCCTTCCAACGAGAGCGAAAATGCGCCTCGACCAGATTGCGAAACTGGTTGAGCTTGGCCTTATGGCCGCCGATCAAATCACGGTCGCTGGTTTCTTTGTCGACACTGCGCCAGAGCAGCACCAACAGCAGCCGCACATAGGCGGAAATTGCGATCTCAGCACCAAACTGGCGGATTTGCCCCTCGGCTGTGATACGCTCAAAGATACCTTCCAGCTCCGGGCCGCGCGGGTCGTTGCGGGCGAAGGACAGCATGACCGGTTGCTGGGCAAACAGATGTAGTTCGGCGGCCTCGATGATCAGCCCAATGGCGTCGGCGAGGATACGGTCGCTAAACAGCAGATAGCTGCCAACACTGCCCGCGCCGATTTGCAGCCGGGTGTCAGCCGTTAGCGGCCCCCACAAAATCGCTGGGCCTGTCATCTCATAGTCGCCGCTTTGGGTTTGGGCGATGGCCCGACCACTTTCGATGAAAAACACGAACCAATTGCTCTGCTCAAACAATGCCTGATGGCCGATGATGCGCTCTTGCAGCGCCGAATGAATGCGGGCGGCATGGAACGGGCTGGAGGGGGTGTCAGGCATTTTGGTCCTATAATTCGCGAATTACCCCAAACTATAGCAACTATTTCCCATGTTATGACATTATTTCGCAATCGCTTTTTTGTCATCCTCATGGGCAAGGGGGAGATATGTTTGAGGCGCGGCTTCATATCAATGGTGTAAACGTCGATGCGCGCGACGGGGCCGTGTTTGCACGCCTGTCGCCTGTTGATGGCCAAGTGGTCACGCAAGCGGCGGCGGCTGGCCCGCGTGATGTGCAAGATGCGGCCAATGCGGCGGCGGCGGCGTTTCCGGTTTGGCGGGCGACAAAGCCAGCGCAAAAGCGGGCTATTTTGCTGCGGGCCCGCGCGCTGATGCTTGAGCGAGCCGAGGCTTTGGTTGAAGCGGGGCAGAGCGAGCTGGGCTCCAGCGCCGACTGGGTCCGCTTTAACATCGACATTGCCGCCAAGGTTTTTGACCAAGCCGTGCATGTGCCAGAGCAGATAGAGGCGATGACCCGGACCAGCCAGAAGGACGGTATCACCTCGACAGTGACCCGCCAGCCGGTGGGGGTTGTGCTGGCCATTGCGCCTTGGAACGCCGCCGTGACACTGGCGATACGGGCGATCATTTGGCCGCTGGCCTGCGGCAATACCGTGGTGTTCAAAGGCTCGGAGCTGTGCCCCAAACTGCATTCGCTGGTGGTTGATATCTTGTGCGAGGCCGGGCTGCCGCCGGGGGTCGTTTGCTCGGTGCTGCACACTGCCGAAAGCGCAGAAAGCGTGGTTGAGGCGCTGGCCGCCCACCCAACGGTGCGGCGGATAAACTTTACCGGCTCGACCCGGATTGGCAGGCGGGTGGCGCAGATATCTGCGGCGCATCTCAAGCCCTGTCTGCTGGAGCTGTCTGGCAAAGCGCCGCTGGTGGTGCTGGAAGATGCCAATGTTGAAGCCGCCGCCAAGGCAGCCGCTTACGGCGCATATTTCAACCAAGGTCAGATCTGTATGGCGACTGAGCGGGCCATTGTTGTGGCCCCGGTTGCCGATCAGTTTGTTGAACAAATGCAAGCGCATTGCGCGGCTCTTTTGGCCCGCAAGGAGCGTGGCCGGATTGGCGCGCTGATCAGCGCAGAATCGGCCCAGCGCGTGGGCAATCTGATAAGCGACGCGCTGGCCAAAGGGGCGACTTTGCTGGCGGGCGGCGAGGTGGCGGGCGCCTATGTACAGCCAACGCTGCTGGACCATGTTACCCCAGAGATGCAGATTTACGGCGAGGAGAGCTTTGGCCCTGTGGCCAGCATCTTGCGCGTGCACGGCGAGGCAGAGGCCATAACCGTTGCCAATGACACCCAATATGGCCTCGTCGCCTCGGTTTATACTGCCGATACCAGCCGGGCCATGGAACTGGCCAGCCAGTTTGAAACCGGGGTCTGCCATATCAACGGCCCGACAGTGTTTGACGACCCGGCCATGCCGTTTGGCGGGGTCAAAGCCTCGGGCTATGGCCGGTTTGGCGGCGCGGCCGTGATAAATGAATTTACCGAAACGCGATGGCTCACCGTTCAAGAGCCCAAAACTGAATTTCCGTTCTGGAAGTAGCAAAACGATAAACTAGGGAGAAGACAATGAAACGCAGAACAGCATTAATGACCTCCATTGCCGCACTGGCAATCGGTGCCGCAAGCGCTGCTTGGGCCGCAGACCCGATCATCATCGGCGCGGTTGGCCCCAAAACCGGCCCGCTTGCCGGCGGCGCAGTGGTGTCGCATTGGCCAAATATCCAGCTTTGGGTCAGCGAAGTGAACGCGCGCGGTGGGTTAAATGTCGGCGGCGAGATGCGGCTGATTGAAGTCATCGAATATGATGATCAGACCAACCCTGCCGAGACCATTAAGGCGGTGACCCGGCTGGCGACACAAGACAACGCTGACTTTATCCTCGCGCCATATTCTACCGGCCTGAACCTTGCCGCCGCGCCGATCTTTGACCGGCTTGGCTACCCGCAGATCACCTCGACCGCGACCACAGACCAAGCCGCCGAGCTGCACGCGCAGTTTGACAACCTGTTCTTCACGCTGGGCACCAATTCTGCCATTGCCGGTGACGCAGTGCAGATCATGGCTGATCTGCGTGATGCGGGCGAAATGGGCAACCGGATTGCGATGGTCAATGTCGCTGATGCCTTTGGCATCGAGCTGGCCGCCGCTGCGGGCCCGGCCTTTGAAGCTGCCGGTTTTGAGATCGTTTATCAGACATCCTATCCGCTGGGCACGCCTGACTTGTCACCGGTGATGAAGGCCGCAGCTGCCGCTGAGCCAGACGCCTTTGTCGCCTGGTCCTATCCGCCAGACACGTTTGGTCTGACCGAGCAGGCAATGATCGAGAACCTCGATGTCGCCGTGTTCTACACCGCTGTGGCCACAGCCTTCCCAGCCTATGCGGGCCGGTTTGGCGACGCGGCAGAGGGTGTCATGGGCATTGGTGGGGTAAACCCAGAATCAGCCGCGTTCATCGATTATGCCGCGCGGCATCTGGAAGTGACCGGCCAAGCGCCTGACTATTGGGCCTCGGGCATGATGTATGCCACGCTGCAAATCCTCGAGCAGGCAATCGAAGGCGCTGATACGCTCGACCGTGCCATCGTCACCCAGTACATCAAGGACAACGCCTTTGACACGGTCATGGGCGTGATGGACTTTGACGAGAACAACAGCAATGCCTCGTTCTGGACTGTTGGGCAGTGGCAAGACGGCGTGTTTACCGGGCTGGCATCAACCGGGCGCGAAGGCGCTGTTGCTCCCGTGCTCAAAGACGGCTGGGAATAGACCAAAACCAGCGCGGGCGGGTTATTGCCCGCGCTGACAACTTGCGCCCGCGCTGCCCATTTGAGGACAATATGGACATACTCATCACCGGACTATTGCTCAGCGGCACCTATGCGCTGATGGCGCTTGGCCTGACCCTGCAATACGGCGTGGCCCGGATCATGAACCTTGCCAATGGCGAGATGCTGGTCGCGGGCGGGTTTGCCGCCTTTGCGCTCTATACTGGCGCCGGGCTTAGCCCGCTGCTGACATTGGTTTTGGTGGCCCCGGTCGCCTATATCGTCAACTGGGCGATCTACCAGATCATGCTGCGCCCGCTGGTCAAACGTGCGCGCTCGCGCGGCGAATTGGAGCAAGACGCGATTCTGACCACGTTCGGGCTGTCCTTCGTCATGGTCGGGCTGATGGTCTGGTTCTTTGGCGGCGACTATTTCAACTATTCATACCTCGCGCGCGGCGTGGTGATCATGGGCGACAATTACGGGCTCAACCGGGTTGTGGCCTTTCTTTGCTCGGTGGTTTTGTGCCTTGGCCTGTATCTGTGGCTCAACCATTCCAAGGCTGGCATGGCCATGCGCGCCGTATCTGTGTCGCCGCAAAGCGCGCAGCTGGTTGGTATAAACGTGCCGCGTCTGTCTGCCCGCGCTTTTGCGCTGGGCGGCGCAGTCACTGCCGTTGGCGGTGTGGTGATTTCGACCTTCCTAACGCTTGATGCCTCGACCGGCGTGGTCTTTACCATGAAGGCGCTGATTATTGTCATCATGGGCGGCGTTGGCGATGTGCGCGGCACTATTTTGGCGGCTGTGATCCTCGGTATGGTCGAGACAATCGTGGCCACGCTGATAGACCCCGGCCTGACGCTCGCCGCCGCCTATGCCCTGTTCATCCTCATCCTGCTCTTCCGGCCCCAAGGGCTGTTCGGGAAGAAGCCAGCATGAAGGCCCAAGACTACAAAACCCTCTTTGGCGGCGCGGCGCTGCTGGCGCTCGCCGCCACTTTGCCGCTGTATGCCGACGCCTATTGGCTCAGCCTTGGCGTCTCGATCGCCATGTTCACCGTGCTGGCCACCAGCTGGGCTTTGTTCTCTGGCCCGACCCATTACATATCGCTGGCCACGGCGGCGTTCTTTGGTGTTGGCACCTATGTCACCGGCGCGGGCATTGATATTTTGCCCTATTGGACGCTGCTGCCACTGGCCGCTTTAGCTGGGGCGATCCTTGCCGCCGTGGTCGGGCTGGCCACCTTGCGGCTCTCGGGCGTTTACTTCGTCATCTTTACGCTCGGGCTGGCCGAGATGATCCGGCAATGCGTGACATGGTACCAAAACCAAACCGGCCATAAAGGCACCTATGTGCTGACCGACCTGACCGAAGAGTTGATCTATTGGCAGCTCGTCGCCTTGGCCTCGCTGATCTACCTGATCGGCTGGGCGATCAACCGCTCGCGGCTGGGCTTCGCGCTGCGGATTATTGGCGATGACGAGGTGGTGGCCGCCCATGCGGGCATCAACACGGCCACGGCCAAAATAGCGCTGTTCATGATATCGGGTGCGGCGGCGGCGGTTGTCGGGGCGATGATCGCGCCGCGCTATGTTTATATTGAGCCGTCCATTGCTTTCACGCCGTTGCTGTCCTTCCAAGTCGTCATCATGGCGCTCTTGGGCGGCACCGGGCGGCTTTGGGGGCCGCTGGCCGGGATCATCCCGTTCACGCTGCTTTGGGAAGTCATCTCGGTTTCCTTCCCCAACCAAACCACTTTGCTTTTGGGCGTTAGCTTTCTGGTTATCGTCTACCTGCTGCCCGGCGGCTTTGTCGGCCTGCTTGAGCGCGTAAGGGGGCGGGCGCGATGAGCCGCACCATCCTGACCCTGCGCGGGGCGACCAAACAATTTGGCGGGTTAGTGGCGGTTGACCACATGGATTTTGAGGTGGCTGAGCACCAAGTCATGGGGCTGATCGGCCCCAATGGCTCTGGCAAATCAACCACGCTCAACCTGATCTCGGGCGCGCTGGGCCTGACTGAGGGCGCGATTAGCCTCAACGGGCGCCCGCTGACTGGGCTATCGGCGCAAGAAATTTCGCGCCGCGGTGTGGCGCGCACGTTTCAGCTGGTGCGGCTGCTGCCGTCGATGAACGTGCTGGAGAATGTCATGGTCGGGGCGTTGTTTGGCCACAGGCGCAAACATGGCGACGCGGCCCGCGATTATGCCCATGCTATGCTCGAAAAACTCGGCCTCGCCCCGTTGGCCTCCGCCCCGATTGGCAAGCTGACCTACATCGACACCAAACGTGTCGAGCTGGCCCGGGCGCTGGCTGGTGACCCTGTGGTGCTGCTGCTCGATGAATGGCTGGCCGGGCTGAACCCGACCGAGCTGACTGAGGGTATTTCGCTCATTCACGGGCTGCGCGACGAGGGCCGCACCATCATTTTGGTCGAACATGTCATGGATGCCATCCGCTCGCTTTGCGACACTTGCGTGGTCATGTCATCGGGGCAAAAGATTGCCCAAGGCAGCCCGGATGAGGTGTTGTCAGACCCGGAAGTGATCCGGGCCTATCTGGGGGACGAGGATGCTTGAGGTCAACAATTTATGCGCCGCCTACGGGCTGCACCACGCGCTGAGCGGTGCTTCGCTGCGGGTTGATCGCGGTGAGATCGTGGTGATCCTTGGGGCCAACGGTGCGGGTAAATCGACGTTGCTCAAGGCGGTGAGTGGCATTTGCGAGGGCCAAGTTAGCGGCTCCGTGTTGATGAACGGCCAAGAGCTGGTCGGGCTGCGGGCAGATCAGATTGTTGAGCATGGCATTGCCCTTGTGCCCGAAGGACGCGGTATTTTCCCTGACCTGAATGTCGAAGAAAACCTGATGCTTGGTGCTTACAGCCCGCGCGCGCGTGACGGGGCTGATGAGACGCTGGAGCGGATTTATGCGCTGTTCCCCAAGCTGCGCGAGCGGCGCAAACAAGGCGTGCGGACCATGTCGGGCGGCGAGCAACAGATGGTGGCGATAGGGCGGGCGATGATGTCAAATCCTGCTGTGCTGACGCTTGATGAGCCATCGCTCGGCCTCGCGCCGGTGCTGTGCAAAGAGCTGTCGCCAACCTCAAAACCGTGCGCGATACTGGTATCGGCATCTTGCTGGTTGAGCAAAATGCCCGCGCTTCGCTGGCGATTGCCGATAGGGGGTATCTGTTGGAAAACGCGCAGATCATTCATGAAGATAGCGCCGAGAAACTGGCCCGCGACCCTGCGGTACAAAAGGCGTATCTGGGCGGCGATGGCGGGCGCAAAGCGGCCCCACCTGCGCCAATGAAAACATCCGCGCCGCGCCCGCC
>JAESRD010000054.1 GCA_016764835.1 Paracoccaceae bacterium
CCCGCCCCTCAAGACCGCGCTGATCAACCCGGTGACCAACAGCCCCGAGCCGCTTGATCTGCCCGGGCCAACGGGCGAGTCTAACCGGCTGACCTTTAGCCCGCGCAGCGCTATTTTGTGCCTTGGTCCGGGGGCAAAGGTAACCGCCGCGCAGGCCAAAGCGGTGACCGACCTTGGCGGCAGCGCGCTGACCACCGCTGGCAGACTGGCCCCCAGTAAACTGACTAAAATCGAAAATATCAGCGGCGCGCTGTTTTGGGGGGCAGAAGGAGAGGCCCGCGCCTATGCTGTTGCCTTGGCGGCGCGGCCGGACGCAATAGTGCCACTGATCACCGGGTTGCCGGATTTGGCCCATGTGCAACATGAGCGCCATATCTGCATTGATACAACTGCGGCAGGCGGCAATGCGGCGTTACTGTCAGAGATTGGCGCAGACGAATAGGTTTTCGTCTGCATTGGCCACCAGAGGCTGGGGCGGATCACAACCGCCCGGCCAAAACCTAAACCACTTGCTTGACCCTTCCGGCGCCATACCCGATGGTTAAGCCATGTTTCCAATCCGCGACCATAACCCGTCTGAACGCACACCCTATGTCACCTATGCACTGATCGCGATAAACATCGTGGTCTATCTGGGCGGGCTGGTGGTCATCCAAAATGACCGCGCATTGGCTGAGCTGTATTATGCCTATGCCATGATCCCGGCGCGGATATCGGAAGGCGAGAACCTCATATCACTGGTCACCTCGACCTTCCTGCATGGTGGCTTCATGCATCTCGCCGGTAACATGCTGTTTTTGTGGATATTTGGCGATAATCTAGAAGAAGAAATGGGCCATGTCGGCTTCTTGGCCTTCTATCTTGCAGCCGGTATTGCCGCTGGGCTGATGCAATGGATAGCCGACCCGTATTCATCTGTGCCAATGGTTGGCGCATCTGGAGCCATTGCCGGGGTTATGGGCGGCTATCTGCTGCTGTTCCCCAAGGCGAAGGTCGATGTGCTGATTTTTCTCGTCATATTCGTGCGCATTTTCCCACTGCCGGCTTGGATCGTGCTCGGGCTGTGGTTTGGCATCCAAATCCTCAGCAGCTTTGGAGCCGATGCGGCCCAAGGCGGCGTCGCTTATTGGGCGCATATTGGCGGCTTTATCGCCGGGTTTGTCCTGACAGCGCCGGTTTGGATGCGGCACGGCGCGCGCGGGTATTGGCAAAAGACGGACGGGCATCCGCCACATCCTGAGGCGAAATACCCGTTTTCTAACAGCAACATACCGCGGGTGAACCGCCGCAAGTAGCCCTTAGGCTTTGCGCAGAACTGCCGCTAGTTTCTCGTGAATGTCGGGGTTAGAGGCAATGAATGCGCCTTGGGTTAACGGGTTTTCGCCCTTGACCAAAGGCCGCACGAAACCGCCCGCCTCAGTGACAATGATAAAGCCCGCAGCGATATCCCAGATATTCAGCTCGCGCTCCCAATAGCCCTCGTAGCGGCCCGCCGCGACATAAGCCAGATCAAGCGCTGCAGAGCCGTAGCGGCGAATGCCCGCACAAACCGGCATCAGCTGCGCCAGCTCTTTGAGCGTGGTTGGCAAGGTGCGCTTGGCGGCAAAAGGCACGCCAGTGGCAAAGATTGATTCGAGCATAACCGTCCGGGCCGAAACCCGCAACCGCGACTCGTTAAGCCAAGCGCCTTGGCCCTTTTCGGCGGCAAACAGCTCGTCCTTGACCGGGTCATAGATAACACCAGCAATGATGTTGCCCTTATGCTCCAGCGCGATCGAGATCGCCCAATGCGGCAACCCGTGCAAGAAGTTTGTGGTACCATCGAGCGGGTCAACAATCCAACGGCGCGTCGGGTCTGCACCCTCTTGCTCGCCACCCTCTTCGCCAACAAAGCCGTAGGTTGGCCGCGCTTCCATCAGCTCATATCTGATCAACTCTTCGGCGTTTCTATCAGCCTTGCTGACAAAATCACCGGGGCCTTTGGTTGAGACCTGCAGCTGTTCAACTTCGCCAAAATCTTTGAGCAGCGCCCGGCCGACACGGCGGGCGGTTTTCTTCATGACGTTAAGGTTAGCACTATCGGCCATGGTCGTCTCCTATTGGCGGTAAGCTCGCGCATATAGGCGCTCCGCAGCGCCGCAGCAAGAGCCAGTGCAAGAGCCGTTGCGACATTCTGCTCATTATCGGATAATCCAGCGACGCGCAGACCGTGATCTTCATTTATGTTAACGAAATATTGACAGCCTTTAATTAACGTTGCCAAATCAACTCTTACGCGATTGAAAATGCCCAAACGTTTATTCGAAACATTGCGCCATGAGGCACCTGTCGTCATCCATATCTCTATGCGAGATCTGGGCAAGCGTTTGGCTGGCTTCATCCTAATTATTGGCGTTTGCTACTATGCGGGTATTGCGCTGCAAACGCTTGCAATTTTGACACTGCTGACCCTCGGCTCTGAGTTGGCCGCCTATGCTGTCGTGCGAAAAAACGCGGCCAGTGACCAAGAGATTTCGCTGCAGCTATCGGCGGTTATGTGGGTCATCAATATCGGCTCAACCGTGCTTTACCTTTGGCCTTCAATTTTATTCTCACAGCAACCGTCAATCGCACTTTTGTTGTCAGGTTTCATGTGGCTGTTTGGTACATTGGTTCATATCTCAAATACTTTTGTCGCCTTACCGCTTCATAATTGGAGCCAGATGATCCCCGGTTTTGGCGCAACAATGTTTGTCTTTTACAATTCATCCAAGATGCAGTTTGCGCCCTCCAGCACGATCGATTGGTGGATAGCGGCAGCACTTATGCTGGTTTATGCCGCCAACACCGTTGAAACCATGACCACGCAAGAAGACACCCAGCGCGCCCTAAACGCCGCCCGCGCCGAGGCAAATGCCCGACTGCGGGCGCTGGAACATATGACCAAACATGACGGGCTCACCGGCCTGCTCACCCGCCGGGCTTTTGACAATGCATTGGCCAAGATCATGTCGCGGCTGCGGATCGGTCAACAGGCGGCGGTTTTTGTGATCGACCTTGATGGGTTCAAACCGATCAATGACAGTTACAGCCATGAAGCAGGCGACCGGGTTCTTGCCGCCGTTGGCGAACGGCTCAGTAAGATCGTCGGCGATAACGGGCTAGCAGCCCGCATGGGCGGTGACGAATTTGCGCTCGCCCTGTCAGGCGCTATCAGCAAAGAACAGGCAATGGAGGTGGCGCAGGAAATTGCCCGTCAAATCGAGCTGCCGATCGACTTTGAAGGCAAAGAAATGCGGGTGGCCGCCAGCGTTGGCGTCGCCCTTGGCTCTTGGCCCGGCGATACGATCAAAGCCATGTGCATATCGGCTGACCAAGCCATGTACCGCGCCAAGTCTGAGGCCGGTACGCGCGCAGTGATGTTCGACAGGGCAACCTTTGCGCCGCGGCTCAGCCTTGATGACAAATTTTCTGTGCTGGAGGCTCTGCGCTCCGGTCGGCTGCTGCCCTATTATCAGCCCAAAGTGAAGCTGGCCAATGGCGAAATCTGCGGCTTTGAAGCACTGGCCCGCTGGGAACATGAGACAAAGGGCCTGCTGCTACCCGGCAAATTTCTCCCCCATATCAACGAGTTCGGGCTGCATGGCGAATTTCTGTCCTCTATTGCCGGACAGGTGCTCAAGGACATCAAATCTTTGCTTGATGATGGGTTAGACCCCGGCCAAGTCTCGATCAATGTGCCTGAAGTGGCTCTGGCCACCCATAGCGGCCGCTTAGAATTAGAACAGCTGCTCGAAGGCGCGCCAGAAGCCGCCAAATATGTGACATTCGAGATCACCGAAGATGTGTTCATTGCCCGCGCCGGGCAGATGATCCAAGAATCGGTGGCCAAATTTCGGCGCGCCGGCGTGCGTATATCGCTCGATGATTTTGGCACCGGCTTCGCCTCGTTCCAACATCTGCGACAGCTGGAATTTGACGAGCTAAAAATTGACACCAGCTTTGTCGCTGGCCTTGGTGTTGACCCTACCGCAGAAGTGCTGGTTTCCGGTTTCTTACAAATCGCCTCTGGTTTGGGGGTAAAAGTTGTCGCTGAAGGTGTCGAGACCGACGACCAACGCGCGCAATTATTACGGCTAGGCTGCCGTTTTGGCCAAGGCTGGCTTTTTGGCAAAGCCGCCCCGCTAGAAGAAGCACGTATCCGGCTTTTTGCTGAAGCCAGTAGGCTTGATCGACACAAAGCGGTTGACGCCGATACCTTCGGCTACGGCGTCAACAACGGCTGAAACCACTTGGCTCAGCTGCGTTGTAACTTCACCGCTTCTTGGCGGGCAAGCCGCATCAGATAGGCCATAAAGGGCCGCCCGGTATCGTCCTTTCGGGTTGCGGCAAAGAGCCGTCTCGTCAACCCGGCCTTGGTGATCGGCATCGTTACGAAGTCGGAATTATTGCGCGCTTGGCGCACCACCCAATCGGGCAGAACCGTGACCCCGCGCCCCGATGCCACCAGCAGCATGATCACCGCCGTCAGCTCAACTTGGCGCACAGATGCGGGTTCAATACCGGCGGGGATCAGCAACTGACTAAAGACATCAAGCCGGGTGCGATCAACCGGGTATGTGATCAGCTGTTGGTCTCTGAAATCTTCAGCCTCAATCCATTTCTTGTGTGCCAACGGGCTGGATGAGGCGGCGACAAAGACCGGCGCATAGTCAAATAACGGCGTAAAATCAGTGCCATCGCTGTCTTCGGGGTCAGAGGTGATCACCAGATCCACCTCTTCGCGTCGCAAGGCTTTCATGGCATCAAAGGCAAGGCCGGGGCGGATATCAATATCAACCTCGGGCCAGACTTTGCGAAACTGCTCCAACACCGGTAGCAGCCATTCAAAGCAGGCATGACATTCGATGGCAATGTGCATTCGCCCGGAACTGCCAGCAACCAGCCCGGCAAACTCAGCCTCAAGGGCGGCGATCTGCGGCAAAATGGTTTCTGCCGAGGCCAGCAGCCGCTGGCCCGCCGCCGACAGCCGCAGCGGTTTGGACCGGCGCACAAATAATTCAACACCAGCCTGCACCTCTATACCTTTGATCTGATGAGATAACGCAGATTGCGTGATCCCCAAGAGATCAGCCGCGCGTGCCAGCCCGCCCGTGTCATGGATCGCCTTGATCGTGCGCAAATGCCTAAATTCAATATGCATCGCCATATGAATGATACTCATCATTGTTCTGAAAGTTATGAATTTGTCTCACGCTGGCGACTATGAAACAAGAGGCCAACTTAAAAGAAGGTTTGCCCATGTCCCGCCCACAGGTCTCGTTTGAATTTTTCCCGCCCAAAAACCTCGACGGGTCATTCCGGCTTTGGAACTGCGCCAATGTGCTGGCCCCGCTGGCCCCCAAATTTGTGTCCGTCACCTACGGCGCTGGTGGCACCACCCGCGAGCTAACCCACGAAGCCGTCGGCGCGCTGCACCGTGCCACTGGGCTGAAAGTCGCCGCCCATCTGACATGTGTTAACGCCAGCCGCGCCGAGACCTTGGAAATCGCCAGTTGTTATGCCTCAGCCGGGGTCACCGATATTGTCGCCCTGCGCGGCGACCCGCCAAAGGGCAGCGGCAAGTTTGTGCCGCATCC
>JAESRD010000055.1 GCA_016764835.1 Paracoccaceae bacterium
GGCGCATTGCAATGCGCTACGACAGATGCCCGGAGCTCTTCCTCTCAGCCATTATTCTGGCTTCTATCGTGTTATTCTGGTTATGAGTCCTGACCCTAATGACCGTAGTATCGACTGTGGTCTCTTTCAATAGCGTCAGAAGTATTGGCCGCCATCCCGCGCTTGCTCGATATAGCTATCATCGGTGATAGTGCACGGCGTGCCTATTGTTGATTTATTCGCTGAGATAGAGTAGCCAAAGTTCCGTATAATCTAATACAGAAAAGATAATTGCCACACTCACTATTTGTCGTGAATACCGACCACCTTGTAGCTAAAGGCCATGTAGACTTCAAAAAACCAAAGCGCGGCGGGTAATTCATTTCGGATTGTCAGCAAAAAGGTTAGAGGCCCGGGAATGTTACAATAGATTATCGAACATATCTTGCGTGATGCAACGGATCTGCTCCTGAATTACAATTCAGCTAACCGACGCGTTAATGTAAGGCATTATTGTTAATATAAAAATGCGGACAGTGACTTAACTATTATTGTGACCCGACAATATTATTATCCACCAGGCCATCAATTTCTGAGGAAGACATGCCCAGAATTTTGGCGAGAATTTCTTTTGAATCCTCTCCCAAAAACGATGGCGCTATAGCGGGGCTGGGGCCTTGGCCATCAAACAGGATTGGCCCTTTGACAATTCTAATATCTCCCGCTTTTGGATGAGTAACCGTTTCAACCAAACCATGTGCTGCGACATGCTCTTGCTCCAACGCCTCGCCAATACTTAGTATAGGTGCATTGGGAACATCAAACTTCGTGAGTTGCTCTAGCCAATAGGCGGTGGTATTCTGAGTTATTCTGGCTTGCAGTATCGGTTCGAGTTCAGCGCAATTAGCGAGCCTATCCTCATAAAGCGCAAACCGTTGGTCACTTATTAGGCTGTCCATATCAAGGCTGCGCGCAAAATTATGCCAAAACCGTTCTGTTAAACACGCAACAATGACATGGCCATCTTTTGTGGGGTAGGATCCATAGGGAACAATACTCGGATGCCGTGTGCCAACCGGTTGCGGTGTCTGACCGGTCACAAAGTACAGCTGGGACAGATAGCCCTGCATGGAGATAAGGCTATCCAGCATGGCCACTTCCACATGACGGCCTATTCCCGTCAAGTTTTTTTCATGCAATGCAGCAAGCATACCAAACACTGAAAAAATACTTCCGGCCATATCCCCTAGAGGAATGCTAAGTTTATTTGGTGGGTGCCCGGGCTCGCAATTTACACTCATTATTCCTGAGAGCGCTTGGGCAACAATGTCGAATGCAGGTTTGTCGGAATGTGGGCTATTTTTGCCAAAACCAGTAATAGAACAATATATTAGCGCGGGGTTCGTCTCTTTCAAAACATCATACCCGAGGCCCAATCTGTCCATTACGCCTGGGCGGAAATTTTCAAGAACAATATCACATTGCGCGGCGAGCCGTTTTGCAATGTTCACTCCATCAGACGACTTCAGATCGAGACTGATACTCTTTTTATTTCGATTTAGGGCGATGTAATAGTGGCTCAAACCTCCTTGAAATGGTGGGAAATTTCTAGTTTCGTCGCCACTTTCGATCGGCTCAATCTTGATGATCTCGGCCCCAAGGTCAGAGAGGGTCATGCTCGCATAGGGGCCAGACAATATCCTTGAAAAATCTAGTACTTTTATGCCAGCAAGCGGGCCTTTGCGCGCCGTATCCGTGGTCTTCGCCATCTATCTATCCTGCTTTTCTTACTATTTTCATGATTGCACTGGCGCTCGCGATTGAAGTCGCGCCGCAATAAACATCAGCATCGACAAATAGCATTGAGCCTGTTGCGTGCTTCACCCCTGCGCGTGCTTCGATGAAGTCTCCTATTTTTGCGGCACCTATGAATCGAATATCCATTTGGACTGTGACAGTTGGTCGCCTATCAACCATTTCCCACGCTTCAATAGCCATAACTTGATCGAGAAAACTTGCAATAGCACCGCCATGGATAATACCCAGCCTGTTCTTGTGCGCGTCTCGCATTTGTAGGGCAAATATTCTACCGCTATCTTTTTTATTTGATTGTAATATGGGGCCAATATGATTCATAAATCCGTCGAGATTAAGAGCGTGCCAACCGTTAGGTATTTCATTGATAATTGTCAATATTTAGTTCTCCGTTTCAATGCGACTGGTTTCAATCTCATCTCTCATTTTCATCATTGTTTGTGCAAGTTTATGAATCTCATCTTCTTGAAACCGCTCAGAAATGCCAATTGCAACAAGTGAGCGGTTCATTTTATTTTCCCTACCAAAAGTGGGGACCGCAATAACCGTAACACCTGAAATATATGCACCTTTATCGACGGCATATCCTTGAATACGTACTTGATCTATTTCCATACGCCAATCATCATATGACGGTGGGTGATCCCAATTTAGTTTATCAAACTCGACTTCTAGAGAGGCGTTCTCCGACCGGTTATAGGCTGCATAAAGCCGCCCAGTAGCACTAATCAGCAATGGGAACCGGCTCCCCAGATCTACTTGCAACCGAAAAGGTTGGTTCGATTGAGACAAGGCAATGACGACCATTTGTCCGGGTTCGGAAAGCTGAGTAGCAATACTGGTAACACCAAAATCGACTGATAGCTGCGACAGCCGTGGTTGCACCATTGTTGAAAACGTATTGCGTTGAAGCGCTGATCGCGCCAGCGGCAATATTCCAATCCCCATCGAGTACCTTTTGGTATTCGAATCAAAATCAACAAGACCTTCATCTTGCAGAACGCGCAGAATATGCAGGCAAGTGCTTGGCACCAGATCTAGGCCGCGCGCAATAGGATTAACCCCCATAGGATCGGGTGATCGGGCGAGTAATCTCATAATTGCAAGGGCGCGCGTTACCGCAGGAACCTGTCGTTTGGCCGGCGGTTTCTTGTTTTTCTGGTCCATATCTGTCTCTCAAATCCAACATTTCATTGTCTATATACAATAAGAGAATCATATTGACAATACTTCCTTGTCTTCTCTACCCTTGTCAACGAGGCGCCACGGCAGAATTCGACTGCCTCAGTACAAATTTGGGAGAACAGCCATCATGACCTTGCTGACGGAATTCACGTCATATGCAGATGCGCAAAGCCACTTTGCCAAAGAGGCCCTTTGGGATCTGTTTGATGGGAACCGTGAGAATTTCAACGTCACACATGAATGCATTGATCGCCATGTAGATGGCGACAATATCGCCCTGCGCATTGCCCATGCTGACGGGCGCGATGAGGTGATTACATTTGAAGAAATCAGCCGCCGCTCATCGCAAATTGCACATTACCTGACATCTGAGGGCATCAACAAAGGCGACCGGGTCGCTATTATGCTTGAGCCGTCGCTCGCATTTTATTGCACGATGTTTGGCGTCATTAAGGCGGGCGCCGTTGCTGTACCGATGTTCACACTTTTTGGCCCTGACGGCATTAAGCTTCGGGTCGGCGATTGTGATCCCAAAGTGTTTTACACCAATTCCGCAAAGGCGGCTGATGCCCGCGAGGGTGGTGCCCATGATGTTATTGTCGTTGACCAGCCGTTCCTGAATAGCATCGCTAATCTCCCAAATGAATTTGAGTGGAACACCAGCGGCAATGATCTCGCCGCGCTGCAATATACGTCTGGCACGACCCGTCTTTTGCCCGCAGCTGTACAGCATAGCCATCGCTCGATCGTGACGCTTATGGTCGCCGCGCTCTACGCAACCGGCATTCGCCCCGGCGACCGGTTCTTCTGCCCGTCATCCCCTGCATGGGGCCATGGGCTGTGGCACGGCACATTCGCGCCGTTGGCAATGGGCGTATCGACGGGCACTTATAGCGGCAAGTTCGATGCCGTGCGTCTGCTTAAAGCCTTGCAAGATTTTAAGATCACCAACCTTACAGCCGCCGCCACGCATTACCGGATGATGCGCAATTCTGGCAAAGCTGAGGATTTTGAATACTTCTTCGACAAGCTGACCTTTACCGGTGAGCCGATCGATTCCGAAACCGCCAACTACGTTGAGCGGCTGTTCGGCACCAAAGTGCGTTCAATGTACGGCACGACCGAGATCGGAGTGATCATTTCCAACTATCCCGGTTCGGATGATTTGGAAGTGCGTGACGGGGCTATGGGCAAAGCGGTGCCGGGTGTTGAGGTTGAAGTTCAAGACGAAAACGGCAACCCGTGCCCGCCGGGTGTCACTGGCGAGCTTATGGTCAAGAAACGCGGCACCTGGTTCCCAACGAAAGACCTCGGCCGCGTCGACGAAGATGGCTACTTTTATCACGGCGGCCGCGCCGATGACGTGATTATTTCAGCCGGCTGGACCATTGGTGCGGTTGAGGTTGAAGACGCGGTGCTGAGCCATCCCAGCGTGTCGGAATGTGCCGTCATCGGCTCGCCAGATAAAATTCGTGGGCTGATTGTGAAGGCCTATATCATTCTGAAAGCCAGTGAGACGCCCGGTCTGATTGAAGACATTCAGGACCATGTACGCGCGCGCCTTGCCCGCCACGAATACCCCCGGAAAATCGAATTTGTCACTGAACTGCCGAAGACACCTGCCGGCAAAGTGAACAGAAAAATACTGCGAGATATCGAAGCCAAAAAACTTGAGGTCGCCAGCTAAGCGCCTCGACAAAGATTAATAATTGGAGAAAATAATGACCGACATTACCGACCGAAAATACTCAAAGATCACGCCTGAAGGGCTCGATAGCCTGCGCCAGCGCATTGGTGTGAAAATTGAAAACACTGTTGAGCCTTGGTGTTACGAGGCAACCCGCGACAATATCCGTCACTATGCCCACGGCATCGGCGACGATAATCCACTATGGTGTGATCCTGAATATGCCAAAACCACCAAATTCGGGGACGTTGTGGCTCTGCCGAGCTTCCTGTTTGCGACAAGCCGTATAATTTCTGGCTATGTTGGTGGTCTGCCGGGCGTTCATGCTATGTGGTCTGGGGCCGATTGGACATGGCACAAGCCTATCCTGCGCAACACTGAGGTGCGCACCGAAGCCTTCCTCAAAGATCTGGTAGAGCATGATACAAAGTTTGCGGGCCTCGCGGTTCAGCAGACTTATCATGTTGATTTTTATGATGCCAAAACCGGTGACATGCTGGCCGAAGCTGACAGCTGGTGCTTCCGTACCGACCGGGATGAGGCGCGTGAGAACGGCACGAAGTACACCGAGGCCCGCAAAGAAGGGAACCGGGTTTACACCGATGAAGAGCTTCATGAATTCACAAAGCACTATGAAACTGAAGAAGTCCGTGGCGCTCAGACCCGCTATTGGGATGATGTGAATGAGGGCGACGCGCTGCCAACAATGGTCAAAGGACCAATGACGGTTACGGGGTTTATTGCCTATGCGCAGGGTTGGGGCGGTCTGTATATTCGCGCCAATAAACTTGCATGGCAGCTACAGAAAAAGCACCCAAGTGCTGGGATCAAGAACCGCTTTGGCATTCCTGATTGTCCTGAGCGTGTGCATTGGGACGAAGAATTCGCGCTAGAAGTTGGCGCGCCCGGTGCCTATGATTACGGCCCTGAGCGGACATCTTGGCTGACACATCACCTGACCAATTGGATGGGCGATGATGGTTTCTTGCGCAAAGCGAGCTGCCAGGTGCGTCGTCACAATCCTGAAGGTGACATCATCTTGATCAACTCCAAAGTGATCCGCAAATTTGTTGAAAATGGCCGCCACTTGGTCGAACTTGAGCAGCTTGCTGTTCAGCAAGACGGCGAGTTATCGGCAAAAGGTACAGCCATCGTTGAGCTTCCCAAGCGTTAGGGGCTCATACGCAACCGAAGGGGAGATCGGCTTGAGCGTTTTTGGAAAAATCTTAGGAAAAACAGAGGACATCCTCCATATTGGAGGGTGCCTCAGCCTCTTGGGCGTGGCCGCGTTTATCAACGCTGACATCTTGCTGCGCCTGTTGTTTAGCCGGCCAGTGCAGATACAGTTTGAGCTTACAGAACTCTATCTCATGCCCGCGCTAGCGATGATGTCCTTGTCGCGTGTTTTTCGCGATGGCGGCCATTTGGCACTCGAATTTGTCCCCGAATATTTGCCCGGCTTTATTGGCGCCGCCATTGCAAAATTGCGGCTGTTGTTACCGGCGGCGTTCTTTGCCGCGGTGACTTTCATGTCGGGCAAGTTCTGTCTGCGTGCCCTGACCCACGGCGACGTTCAATACGGCGTAATCGATTGGCCGCTTGGTCTGGCTTATGCCGTTGTTCCATTGAGCTGTTGTGTCCTAACGCTGCGGCTTATCCACGACGCTTTTGCACCCCGCGAAAGTGAAACAACCAATAATCAACATTAGTTTTCTAGGGAGGAAGACCTACATGAAACTTGTAAATCTATTGTCGACATTCATTGCCGGAACCGTTGCAATTGGCGTAACGGCGGCTAATGCTGAGACGCTGCGTCTTGGTGATTTTCAATCAACCAGCCACATTGTGTCAGTTGAGGGCACAACAAAATGGATGGCAGCTGTTGAAGAAGCCACAGATGGCGCCATCACTTTTGAACACTTCCCGTCGCAGCAAGCCGCAAGATCGCGGGCGCAGCTTGATGCCGTGAATAACGGTATTCTTGACGCGGCTTTGATTGGCGCAATCTATCACGGCGAAGTTCTACCGTTGAACACTGTCGTTGGTCTACCGGGCTATTCTGGGTCGGCTGTTGCTGGCACTGCTGCTTTGCAAGAACTGCTGCGCGAAGGGCCGCTGCGCGAAGAGATCCTCGCCGCGGGTGTCACACCTATCTACGGTTTCTTGCTGCCGCCTTATCAGGTGCTGGCAAATGGCCGTCTTGGTGGCCCGGCAGATTGGGACGCGCTTGATATTCGCACTTCAGGCTCGACACAGGCGCTCACAGCGCGTGCGCTTGGTGGCGTTGGCATCTCAATCCCAGGGCCAGAGGTTTATACGGCAGTTGAACGCGGTCGTTTGGATGCGGTTCTGTTCCCGCTTGCTTCTGTGCCCGGCTACAAGCTGAACGAGGTTGTTACCGACATTTCAACCAATGGCTCATTCGGTGGCTTTAGCTTTGTGATGGTCGTGAAAACTGACCTATATGAAAGCCTGTCGGCTGACATTCAGGCACTTATGGTCACTCTTGGCGCAGAAACCGCACAACATGTGGCCGAAGCACAAGACGCTTCGGTTGTTGACCTGATCGCTGAATGGTCGGCCGCAGGCATCAACACATATGAGTTCACCGACGAAGAACTTGCGCAAGTTGTCGACGCGCTTGGTCTGGTGAGCGCCGACTGGGTTGAACGGATTGGTGGCGACCATGCTGAGGCTATCCTCGCGCAATATGGCGCGCTGACTTCACAGTAAATCCTACACAACAGGGCGGCTAATCAAGGCCGCCCTGCCTAAACAGCGGAAAACCCAATGCTCATATTCCTTGCCATTCTCGCTCTTCTCGCATTGTTCATGATTTTCCGCATGCCAATCGCGTTTGCCATGGGTCTTACAGGCTTCATCGGCTTGGCGACGCAGCTTGGCTGGCGCCCTGCATTTGCGGTGTTAGAACGCACATTCTTCGACTCGTCATCGTCGTTTATTCTGGTGGCTATTCCTCTGTTTATCTTGATGGCTGAGATCTTGACCGCCGGCGATGTAACCCGCCGGGCGGTCTATGCCTGTCAGGCTTGGGTCGGCCATGTAAAGGGCGGGCTGGCAATGGCCACTGTCGCCGCGTCGGTGATTTTGGCAGCCCTTGTTGGCAGCTCAACCGCTTCAACCGCGGCAATGGCCTCATCGGCGTTTCCCGAAATGATCAAGCATAAATACTCCGAGCGTCTTGCCGCAGCCGTGGTCAGCGTTGGCGGCACCCTTGCTGTGGTCGTGCCGCCTTCTATCGTGCTGGTGGTTTACGGCGTGCTGACAGAGACCTCGATTGGCAAGCTGTTTATCGCCGGTATTATCCCCGGACTGATAACCGCGACCGGCTTGGCTGTGGTGATTTCGATCATCGCACGCACAACAGACCAAGCGCCAAAGGGTGACCCGTTTGTCCTTAAAAAGGCCATCATCGAGACCCGGCATGTCTTCCCCATGGCCCTGCTTATCATCTGCGTTATTGGCGCAATTTACGGCGGGATCGCATCGCCATCTGAATCAGCGGCCTTGGGCGTCATGGGCGCCTTGGTTATTGTTATTTTTCAAAGAACCCTAAAGTTCTCGGCGTTCAACAACTCGGTAAGTCGCGCCATCAAAGCGACCGTTATGATCGTGGCGATTGTGGCTTGCTCAGCGATTTTTTCAAATTTTCTGGCCTTCACGCGGATCACCCATAGCTTGATGGAATTTGTCGCACAGACAGATATGTCGCGCGAAATGATCCTCGGGATCATCATCTTGTCGCTGCTGGTCATGGGCATGTTCATGGATCAGTTGGCGATCTTGTCGCTGGCAATGCCACTGGCATTTCCAACAGCAATGGCCCTCGATTATAACCCTATCTGGTTCGGCATTGTGGTGACAAAGACAGTCGAAATAGGCCTGCTCACGCCGCCGCTTGGCCTCAACGCTTATGTTGCCGCCGCCCAAACCGGTGTAAAACTGGGCACTATTTTCAGAGGAATTATGCCATTCCTCGTCATGGAGATTGTCGTGCTGATCGTTCTCATTGCCTTTCCTCAAATAACGCTTTGGCTTCCGGAGTTAATGCTCAAATAATGGCATAATTTGATACACTGCCCATGATCGTTTTATGAGCGAGCCCCATGCGTTAATAAACTGCGGAGAAAAATAATGGCGATATTACAAAGCAATATTACAGCATCCTCCCCTGATTTTTCTACAAATCGGGCGTCAATGGATGCACAAAATGAAGTAATTGCTAAGAAGGCCGCGCAGATAATGCTAGGGGGGCCCGAGGCCTCGCGCGCGCGCCATATTTCACGCGGTAAGTTGCTGCCCCGCGACAGAATTGCCGGGCTGCTTGATCCGGGCTCGCCGTTTCTTGAGGTAGGGCTGTTTGCCGCTTCGGGGCTTTATGATAATGCCATTCCATCGGCCGGGGCCATTGCCGGTATTGGTCAGGTCGAGGGCCGCGATTGCATGATCTTGTGCAATGATGCGACGGTTAAAGGCGGCACCTATTTTCCGATGACCGTGAAGAAGCATTTGCGGGCGCAGGAGATTGCCGAAGAAAACTATTTGCCCTGTCTGTATCTTGTCGATTCTGGCGGTGCCAATCTTAACAACCAAGCTGAAGTGTTCCCCGACCGGGACCATTTTGGCCGCATCTTTTATAATCAGGCGCGGATGAGCGCCAAGGGGATCGCTCAGATTGCGGTCGTCATGGGCTCGTGCACGGCGGGCGGTGCCTATGTGCCGGCCATGAGCGACCAGACGATCATTGTCAAAAACCAAGGCACGATCTTTCTGGCTGGTCCGCCATTGGTAAAGGTGGCGACGGGCGAAGAGATTGATGCCGAAACGCTTGGCGGCGGTGACACGCATACGCGCCTTTCCGGTGTGGCCGATTATCTGGCCGATGATGATGAGCACGCGCTGGCGCTTGCCCGTGAAATTGTCAGCCATCTTGGGCCGGCACCGGTGCCGGGTGTGGCGATCAAACCTGCCCGCGCGCCGCTCTATCCTGCCTCCGATATTATGGGCATCGTGCCGGCCGATACAAAAACCCCCTATGACGTGCGTGAGATTATTGCGCGTTTGGTTGACGGGTCTGATTTTGCCGAATTCAAGCCGCTTTATGGCACGACTTTGGTCACCGGATTTGCGCATGTCGAGGGTCTGCCGATTGGTATTATTGCCAATAATGGCGTCCTATTTTCGGAAAGCGCTGAAAAAGGTGCCCATTTTATTGAGCTTTGTTGTCAACGCAATATTCCTATCCTGTTCTTACAGAATATCACCGGGTTTATGGTTGGCTCAAAATATGAAGCCGGAGGCATCGCCAAAGATGGGGCCAAGCTGGTCAACGCGGTTTCTACGGCATCGGTTCCCAAGATCACCATCATCATTGGCGGCTCTTACGGCGCGGGCAATTACGGCATGTGTGGCCGCGCCTTTAGCCCGCGTTTCTTGTGGATGTGGCCCAATGCGCGCATTGCCGTTATGGGTGGGCCGCAGGCATCTGGGGTGTTGGCCGACGTGAAACGTGTAGGGATTGAGAAGCGCGGCGGCACGTGGTCGGCTGAAGAAGAGAAAGAGTTCAAGCGCCCGATGATCGAGATGTTTGAAGAACAATCACAGCCGCTCTATGCCTCTGCGCGGCTATGGGATGACGGGATAATTGACCCGCGCAAAACCCGTGATGTGATTGCCCTGAGCCTTAAAGCAGCGCTCAACGCACCGATCGAAGATACGAAATTTGGTCTGTTTAGGATGTAATGATGAAACCTCCCTTTTCTAAAATTCTAATCGCCAACCGTGGTGAGATCGCCGTTCGTGTCATGAAAACAGCCAAGAAACTGGGGGTGAGCACGGTGGCTGTTTATTCCGATGCAGATGCAAAATCTTTGCATGTTTTCTTGGCTGATGAGGCTGTGCATATCGGGCCACCAGCGGCGGCTGAAAGCTACCTGAAAGCTGACAAGATCATTGAAGCAGCGCTGGCAACCGGCGCCGAGGCCATCCATCCCGGATATGGATTTTTGTCTGAAAACCCAGATTTTGTTGAGGCAGTTGAGGCGGCTGGCCTGACATTCATTGGTCCCTCAGCAAAGGCTATCCGCGCCATGGGCCTGAAAGATGCGGCAAAAGACCTTATGCTGGAGGCTGGCGTTCCGGTGGTTCCCGGCTATCAGGGCAGCAATCAAGACCCAGATTTTCTGGCCGCTGAGGCGGACAAAATTGGCTACCCGGTATTGATAAAAGCCCGTGCGGGCGGCGGCGGCAAAGGCATGCGCAAGGTGGATACACCTGCTGATTTTCTTGAAGGACTGGCCTCGGCGCAGCGCGAGGGCAAAAACGCTTTTGGCGATGCTCATGTTCTGATCGAAAAGTTTATCACCTCGCCGCGTCATATTGAGGTGCAGGTTTTTGGTGATAATCACGGCAATGTCGTGCATCTGTTTGAGCGCGATTGCTCATTGCAGCGCCGCCACCAAAAGGTGATCGAAGAAGCGCCAGCGCCGGGCATGACTGATGAGGTGCGCGCCGCAATAACCAGTGCTGCCGTCACGGCCGCCAAGGCGATTAGCTACTCTGGTGCGGGCACTATTGAATTTATCGTTGATGGTTCTGGCCCGCTGCGACCAGATGGCTTTTGGTTCATGGAAATGAATACACGGCTTCAGGTAGAACACCCGGTGACAGAGGCAATAACGGGCGTTGATCTTGTTGAATGGCAACTGAACATCGCGGCCGGTGCCATGCTGCCGCTGCGCCAACAAGACCTCTCGATCAATGGCCACGCCTTTGAAGCGCGGCTTTATGCTGAAGACCCAACTACGGGCTTTTTGCCCGCAACGGGTATATTGCACCATCTGTCATTTGACGCTTCAGCCCGCAATGATACCGGGGTGCGCACTGGTGATGAAATAACCCCTTGGTATGATCCAATGATCGCCAAGGTTATCACCCATGCAAACACCCGAAACGCCGCATTGGCCGGGTTGATCACAGCGCTGCAAGGCACCCATGTTGCAGGCACCGCGACCAATGCCCGGTTCTTGGCTGACCTCGCGTCGCACAAAGATTTTAAGGCGGGTCAATTCGATACGGGGCTGATTGAGCGTGATCTTGACAGTTTGACTTGTGCCATTCCTCCCTCAATTGCGCATGTCGTATTTGCAGGCATAGCCGCGCTTGGCATTGACCCTGCAGCACAGACCAATGGCTGGCGGTTGTGGGGCGCTGCACAGCATAGGCTGAAACTGGTTTCAAATGACGATGTGATCGACGCCACAATGACCTTGCATGCTGACAAGCGCATATCCTTGGCCATAGGGGATGACAGTATCACCCTGCTGGACGTGGCGATTGATGGGACACAGATTACGGCGCGGGTTGGCGATATGAATGCCAGCATAAACGCCCAAGTTATTGTTAGCCAGCTGAACGAAAAACGTCTGATTTCTGTTCTCACTGGCGGCGTGTCGCACGATCTTTATAGCCTTGATCCGCGCTCTGGCAGCGCCGATTCTACGGCGCATGCCAATGCTGTTACCGCGCCAATGACAGGTGTGATTATACAACTTACCGCTGCTGTCGGCACACACGTGCAAGAAGGCGATAAGCTTGGCGTTATGGAAGCCATGAAGATGGAAACCGCCCTTGTGGCCCCACGTGATGGGGTGATCGCCGAGGTGTTCTGCGCTGTGGGCGAAACCGTAGAAGGCGGCGCGACGCTGATCCTCTTTCAGGAGGATGCAGAATGACCGATCAAGTTCTGATATATGAAGTAGGCCCCCGCGACGGGCTGCAAAACGAAAAAGAGATTATCTCAACGGCAAAGAAGATCGCGCTTATCAATCTGTTGTCGTTGAGCGGGCTGCGCAAAATTGAATGCACGAGCTTTGTCTCGCCAAAATGGGTGCCGCAACTGAGCGACGCGCATGATGTTCTGACGGGGATTATGCGCGCGCCCGGTATCGACTATGCGGCACTGACACCAAACCTAAAAGGTTTTGAATATGCGCTGGCAGCAGGGGCAGATGAAGTCGCTATTTTTGCCTCTGCCTCGGAAGGATTTAGCCAGAAAAATATCAACTGTTCCATTGCTGAAAGCCTCGCGCGTTTTGAGCCGGTCATGGCCGCCGCCAAAGCCGCATCAATCCCGGTGCGCGGTTATGTTTCATGTGTTGTTGCCTGTCCGTATGACGGAGCAGTGCGCCCAGACGCCGTGCAATTTGTCGCTAAAGCCTTGTTTGATATGGGATGTTACGAGGTGTCGCTCGGCGACACGATAGGGGCTGGGCGGCCTGATACGGTTGCAACCATGATCAAAGCTGTCAGCGACGTAGTACCGACAATGCATCTCGCCGGTCATTTTCATGATACGGGCGACCGGGCATTAGACAATATCAAAGCAGCTCTTGAATTGGGTGTCACAACATTTGACAGCGCTGTCGGCGGCCTTGGCGGCTGCCCCTATGCGCCGGGCGCTAAGGGCAATGTCTCGACTGCCGCGCTGGTGAATATGTTCATCTCGGAAGGTATTGAAACGGGTGTTGATCGCGTTGCCCTAGCTGCGGCTGAAAAATTTCTGACCGAGATCGCTGTGCGCAAAACAACCGCTTAAGGAAAACAGATGTCTTATGAAACGATAGAAGTTGAAATTGACCCGCGCGGCGTTGCCTCGGTTATTCTGGCACGGCCACAAAAACATAACGCCATGAACGCGCAGATGATTAATGAATTGGCACAGGCGGCAAGAGCGCTTGAGGCTGATGATGCCGTGCGCGTGGTCATACTCCGTGCGCAGGGCAAGACATTTTGCGCTGGTGGTGATCTCGGCTGGATGCGCGACCAAGCCGACAAAGACCGGGCGGGCAAAATGGCAGGGGCGCAGGCGCTTGCCAAAATGCTGGGCCTTTGGAATGCGCTGGCAAAACCGGTTATCGGGCGGGTGCATGGAGCGGCTTATGGCGGCGGAATCGGGTTGGTTGCGATCTGTGATATTGTCATCGCCGCCGAAAATTGCCGCTTTGCGCTGACTGAAACCCGCCTCGGTTTGATCCCCGCTACAATTGGCCCTTTTGTCGTCGCCCGTATGGGCGAAGCTTTTGCGCGGCAAGTGTTTTTCAACTCCAAGCCTTTCGACACCGCGTTTTTGGTGCGCGCCGGGCTGGTGGCAAAGTCCTGCGCCGCCGACATGTTAGACCAAGCGGTTGAAGAAGAGGTATGCGCCTTTCTCGCCTGTGCGCCCGGAGCAGTGAGCGACGCGAAACGACTGTGCCTTGCGCTTGCAGGCGCCGATCCAACAGCAAGGGCCGGCCTGACCGCCAACGCCTTGGCCGATCGTTGGGAGACTTCTGAGACGCAAGAAGGCATTGCTGCATTCTTTGCAAAAGAAGAGCCATCCTGGCGCAAAAAGACCAAAGGGTAGACCCATGAACATGGCCCCAACAAAATCCGTTCTCGCGCAATCAATTTGGCAGGGCAAAGACGCCACCTATTTACGGCAGCTGGCTCTGGTTGCTTTTGGCGTGCTGCTGCTTGCAGTTTGCGCCAAAATTTCTGTCCCAATGTGGCCGGTTCCGATCACCATGGGCACATTTGCGGTTCTTGGCATTGGGACGGTTTATGGCGCGCGGCTTGGGCTGGCAACAATAGCCGCCTATCTGGCTGTCGGTGCCGTGGGGGGCAATGTTTTTGCAGGCTCATCGGCGCAAGAAAGCGGGCTTGCCTATATGGCCGGTAGCACGGGCGGCTATTTGCTCGGTTATGTTTTTGCGACACTCATCATGGGCCTGTTGGCCGGCAACGGCTGGGACCGTACGCCGCTAAAAATGGCCGGGGCAATGCTGATTGGCAACATAGCAATCTATGTGCCGGGGCTGCTATGGCTCGGTTTTTTGCTTGGCTGGGATAACCCGATATTTGCTTGGGGGCTGACCCCTTTTATCATTGGTGATTTGCTGAAAATATCACTGGCAGCACTGCTTGTTCCTGCAGCGTGGAAACGCGCAAACAACGCCAAGTCCCAAGGACAAAGCAATGAATGAGATCTATGCGACCGCCGCCGAAGCCCGTGCTGGCGTGCTGCATGATGGCATGTTCATCGCCGCCCGCAATTTCAACCCTCCCGCCGCGATGTGTGGCAAGATTTGCGTGGCCGAAGTCGAAGAGATTGTGCCAACCGGCAGCCTTGATCCCGACCTGATCCACCTGCCGGGAATTTATGTGCACCGCCTCATTCAGGGCGACCATGAGAAACGTATCGAACAACGCACAATGCGGGAGGTTTAAGCCATGTGGGACCGCAATAAAATGGCCGCGCGCGCCGCTCTTGAGCTGGAAGACGGCACCTATGTTAACCTCGGTATCGGCATTCCGACCTTGGTCAGTAACTACATTCCTGATGGGGTTGAAGTGACGCTGCAATCGGAAAATGGCATGCTCGGCATGGGCCCGTTCCCGACCGAGGCCCAGATAGATGCAGACCTGATAAACGCCGGAAAACAAACGATAACTGAGCTGCCCCAAACCGCCTATTTCGACAGTGCCGCGTCGTTTGGCATGATCCGTGGCGGCAAGATAGCCATGGCGATCCTTGGTGCTATGGAAGTGGCGCAGAACGGCGATTTGGCCAATTGGATGATCCCCGGCAAGCTTGTAAAGGGCATGGGCGGGGCAATGGATTTGGTCGCAGGGGTTGGCCGGGTTGTCGTGGTGATGGACCACACGAATAAGCACGGCGACAGCAAAATCCTGCCCCATTGCACGCTGCCGCTGACCGGCAAAGCGGTGGTGGACCGGATCATCACCAATTTGGGCGTTTTGGATGTGGTTGAAGCCGGGCTAATGATCGTGGAGCTTGCTGATGGCGTGAGCGAGCAGGCGCTTAGGGCCGCGACCAAAGCGCATATTACCAATACCTAAACCAGCCTTCACGCCCCCACCGCTGCAATTGCTAAACTTTGGCCCTGAGCCAATATGCCCTGTCTGGCGCAGTTTGTGCAGAATACTGGCCGATATAAGCACCTCAACCACCCTTAACTACCTGACACATAACAAATTCCTTGTCATTCGGCCCCCAAACCCCAACACCACCACAGGCCCGCATATTCATGCCGGGCCTGTCACTTTATTGGCCCGGCCAATTGAAAACAGCCCTGCGCTTAGCCTCAAAATGGCCACACATGATTGCGATGCCATTCCTTGGCCAACCTCGCAGCGCACCCCTAAAAACAAGTGCTTTGATTTTGGTGTTTTGATCTGCTTTGCGGGTGCTATGATTTGCGCCAATAACATTCGTGCACTACTTAACCCGTAACAGCCCGGAGCTGAATTTATGTCTGTCATTCTACACGCCGTCTCGTCCTACCCAGACCCGATAGCGCCAGCAACCTCGGCCAGCTCACTGCTGCTCGCCTTGTGCACCGATGACATGATCCACAATGTTTACTCCTTTAAACGCGCCGGTTGGCGCGGCGGCCCTGCTTGCGTCATATTTGATGATGATGCCGGGACCGAACACCGCGCCATAGCTTACGGCGCCCCGCCAAAAGGCATCGCCCTCGCCCGTCATCTAGACCGATTGGCCGACTGGATCATTGCCGATACCGAAAAGCGCGGCTTGCAGCCCGACATCGTTCACGGCCACAAAATTTCGCTAGACGGCTATGTCGGGGCGCGGCTCGCCACGCATTTTAAAGTACCGCTGATGCTTAGCATTCAGTCAAATACCGATGCAAAAATCCTAAAGGTGCGGCGTGACCTTATCCCACACTTTCGTGATATTTGGCGCAATACTGCTATGGTTTTCCCTTTTACACCCGTCGCTTACGACACTATCGCCAAATTACTTGGGCCAAGAGACGGCCCACAAACCGTGCTGCCCTGCCCCACACGCGCCGACACCATAACCGCGCCGACAACGCGTCCAGACGGGGCTGGTCCGGTGATCCTAACCGCCTTCCACCTCGCGCATTTTGGCAACAAGAACATCAAGACTTTGCTTGAAGGTCTGGCGATCGCCGCCAAAGATATCCCAGATATTTCGTTACAGATCGTCGGCGGCGGCGATGCGTCTGCCTTTTTGGCGGTGACCGAAATGGCAAAAAACCTTGCCCCTGGCCGTGTTACCCTGCTTGGCGCCCGCCCCAGTACCGAGATGCAAAGCCTCATGAATTCTGCCACCGCCTTTGCCCTCATCTCGCACCGCGAAAGCTACGGCATGGTTTACGCCGAAGCCCTGCTGGCCGGCACGCCGTGCCTGTATTCTGCGGGCCGCGCCATTGGCGGGCTTTTTGACAATGGTGGCTTTGCCGTCGGCGTAAACCCTTCCGACGCCGCAGCCGTTGCCGCAGCATTGGTTCGGTTCTGTCGCGAAGAGAACAATGTCAAAGCCCAACTGGCTACAGCCCAAAACAGCGGTGGCCTCAAAATATTGCGGCAAGACCAGATCGCCCGAACCTATCAAACCAGCGTCGCCCAAGCCCTCAACAGCCCGGCATTCGCGGTCTAAGTCAAACCGAAAACGGCACCTTACGCCGCTAAGCTGCCCCGCCATTTTCCTCGCGCCATAGACCTTGGACAATCACCCCGCCTTGCGCTACCACTAAGGTCCACCAGCAAGGCTAGCCACATGCCCCCCAAACGCCCGCTTACCCTTCGTGATGTATCTGAAGCCTCTGGCGTCAGCGAAATGACCGTAAGCAGGGTGCTGCGCGGCAAGGGCGATGTGAGCGAGGCGACCCGGATCAAGGTGAAGGCGGCAGCAAAAGAAATGGGCTATGTGCCCAACCGCATTGCCGGTGCGCTGGCCTCATCGCGGGTTAATCTGGTGGCAGTCATCATCCCGTCCCTCTCCAATATGGTCTTCCCTGAAGTGCTGTCGGGCATAGCCGACCGGCTGTCCGGCACCGGGCTTCAGCCGGTTATGGGCGTCACAGATTACGCCCCCGATGCCGAAGAAAAAGTGCTCTTTGAGATGCTGTCATGGCGGCCCTCGGGTGTGATCATCGCCGGGCTTGAGCATTCAGACGCCTCGCGCGCCATGCTCGCCCGCGCGGGCATTCCCGTGGTTGAGATCATGGATGTTGATGGCGCCGCGATCGATGCCTGTGTTGGCATCTCGCACCGCCGCGCCGGGCGCAAAATGGCCGAAGCGATCCTAGAACAAGGTTACCGCCGCATCGGCTTCTTAGGCACCAAAATGCCGCTCGATTTTCGCGCCCGCAAACGCCTGGAAGGCTTTTCGCAGACCCTAGCGCAGGCTGGCCTCAACATTACCGACCAAGAATTCTACTCTGGCGGTTCATCTTTGGCCAAAGGCCGTGAGATGACCCAAGCCCTGATGACCCGCACCCCTGACATTGATTTCTTGTATTATTCCAATGACATGATCGGCGCTGGCGGGCTGCTGCACCTGCTCGAACAAGGCATCGACATTCCCGGCCGGGTTGGGTTGGCGGGTTTTAACGGCGTTGAGCTGCTCGACGGATTGCCGCGCAAACTGGCGACCATGGATGCCTGCCGCTACGCCGTTGGCGAAAAGGCCGCCGAGATCATTGCTGACCGGCATGTTGGTAAGGACGAATCCGAAGGTTTGATGGTTGAGCTGACGCCAAAGCTAGACTTTGGCGACACGCTGCTGCGCAATTAGCAGCTAAACCACAACTTCAAATTCCTGCTGCTCGCCAACGCCGAACACCCGTTTATACCGTGCAATCTCTTCGGCAGGGCCCATTGATTTGCGTGGATTATCAGACAGCTTAACCGTTGGCCGGCCATTGGCCGAGATAGCTTTGCACACCAGCGAGAATGGCGCCAGCGCATCATCCGCGCTCAACCCTTTGAAATCATTCGTCAACATCGTGCCCCAGCCAAACGACACTTTGACCCGTCCGGCAAACTTAGTGTGCAGCTCAACGATCTTGCTGGCGTCCAAACCATCCGAGAAAATCACCAGCTTTTCGCGCGGGTCTTCGCCGCGGGCTTTCCACCACGCAATGGCGATCTCAGCCGCCTGCGCCGGGTCGCCACTATCAATCCGTATCCCGGTCCAACCGGGCAGCCAATCTGGTGCGCGGTCAAGGAAACCTTGGGTGCCATAAGTGTCGGGCAAAATGATCCGCAGGTTACCGTCATGCTCATCTTGCCAGTCGCGCAGCACGTCATAAGGTGCTTGCGCCAGCGCCTCGTCGCCGTCAGCCAGAGCCGAATACACCATCGGCAGCTCATGCGCATTGGTGCCGATTGCCTCAAGATCACGGTTCTTGGCGATCAGACAATTTGACGTGCCGATAAATGCCTCACCCAACCCTTCGACCATGGCCTGCACGGCCCAGTCCTGCCACAAAAAGCTGTGGCGACGGCGGGTGCCAAAGTCAGCAACCTTCAGTCCTTCAAGCTGCTGAAGCTGTTCGATTTTGCCCCAAAGCTTGGTCATGCCGCGCGCATAAAGCACTTGCAGCTCAAAGCGTTTCATCTGGTCGAGCACGGCCCGGCCGCGCAGCTCCATCAGCACAGCCAGCGCCGGGATCTCCCACATCATCACTTCCGGCCAAGAACCCTCAAAGGTCAGCTCATATTGGCCGTCGCGTTTTTCTAGGTGGTAGGGCGGCAGCCGCAGATTCTCAAACCATTCCATAAAGTCAGGCCGGAACATCTGCCGTTTGCCGTAAAACGTATTGCCGCGCAGCCAAGTACTCTCGCCCCGGCTGAGTGATAGCGTGCGGATATGGTCAAGCTGTTCGCGCAGCTCACCCTCATCAATCAGCTCCGCAAGCTTAATAGTCTTGGTGCGGTTGATCAGCGAGAACGTCACCTGCGTATCCGGCTTATAGCGGAAAACAGACTGGCACATCAGCAGCTTGTAAAAATCTGTATCGATCAGGCTGCGCACGATCGGGTCGATTTTCCAGCGATGATTCCAGACGCGTGTTGCGATGTCGGCCATAGTCGTCTCCCTTGCAAGAGCCAGTTAGACCACTGTGAAAAGTGGGGTGCAAGCACCGTTGTTAAAAGCAAAAAGCCGGATCGACGAATGATCCGGCTTTTGCCTAATTTTTAAGCCGCTCTACTGCTGCGCGAGCGGTTATTGCCACCGGGCCGCGGCTTGCGACGCCGGTTGCCACCGGCAGGCAAGAACGGCACATTAA
>JAESRD010000056.1 GCA_016764835.1 Paracoccaceae bacterium
GATAACAAGTACAAAGCCCGGATCAAAATCACCGTATTTGAGAACGGCATGGACAAGTTCAAAGAGCTGGTTGATGCGCGGTTTGCCGTGTTGCGGCCCAAGTTTACAGGCATTGACCAGAGTATTCTTGCCGGGATCGAGGCGCAGTTCGCCCCACCAGAGTTGCGCTCGGTCACGCTCGAAGCCTACACCGCCCACCTCGCTGCCAGCCCTGCCTTTCGTTCGTGGTGCGACACCAATTTGGCGGCGCATAAGGCGGACGGCTACGCCATTGTCTCGGTCTCGATCAAGAAACATGGTGACACGCCGGGCGACGCCACCGCCGACCAGATGCGCGTTTTGGCCGACCTCGCCGAACGCTACGGCCACGGTGAGCTGCGCATTTCGCATGAGCAAAATGTCATCCTGCCACATGTTGCCAAATCTGACCTGCCTGCGGTTTATGCCGCCCTTAAAACCGCCGATTTGGCCACCGCCAATATCGGGCTGATCTCAGACATGATCGTCTGCCCCGGCATGGATTATTGCGCGCTGGCCACGGCCCGCTCCGTGCCCATTGCCCAAGAGATCGCTACAAGGTTTGATGAGCTGAAAGTCGAGCATGACATTGGCCCGCTCAAACTAAAAATCTCAGGCTGCATCAATGCCTGTGGGCATCACCATGTCGGCCATATCGGTATTTTGGGGCTCGACCGCGCCGGGGTTGAAAACTACCAAGTCACGCTTGGCGGTGATCATACCGAGACCGCTGAGATTGGTAAACGCGCGGGCAAAGGGTTTTCTGCCGAAGAGATTGTACCAGCAATCGAACGGCTGGTGCTCGGCTATCTTGGCCTACGCTCTGCCCCCGATGAGACCTTCCTTGAGGCGTATCGCCGCCTCGGGCCAGACCCGTTCAAAGCCCTGCTCTACCCCGAAGTGGAACAGATCAATGCCGCTTGATAGCCCCGTTTCTGCCCGGGTTCAGGCGCTTAACCGCCGCTACCGCCATCACGGTGCGACGGCGGTGATCGAGCATGCTTTGCGCGACAAAGACACAGGCAAAGTGGCATTGGTTTCGTCCTTTGGTGCTGAGTCTGTGGTGCTGTTGCATCTCGCCTCGGTCATTGACCGGGCCTTGCCGATCTTGTTCATCGACACGGCCATGTTGTTCCCCGAGACCCTCGCCTACCAGCAAGAGTTGGCCGAAAAGCTACGGCTGAGCGATATTCGTGTCATCCGCGCCGATGCGGGCACTGTGGCGCAGATCGATCCTGACGGCACGCTCAACCGCCATGACCAAGATGCCTGCTGTGCTTTGCGCAAAACCGAGCCGCTGCAAAACGCTCTCGCCGGGTTTGACGCATGGATCACCGGGCGCAAACGCTACCAAGGTGGGCAACGCAGCGCGCTTGAATTCTTTGAGAATGAGGCCGACCGCCGGATCAAGATCGACCCGCTTGCCCATTGGAGCAGTGCGGACCTCCATGATTATATGGTTGAAAACCGGCTGCCCCGGCATCCGCTTATTGCCAAAGGCTATCCGTCTATTGGCTGCGCCCCTTGCACAAGCAAGGTGGCGGCAGGCGAAGATGAGCGCGCAGGGCGTTGGCGCGGCAGCGAGAAAGAAGAATGCGGTATTCATTTTGTGAACGGCAAAATGGTGCGTATTCCGGTTACAGCCAAGGCCAACTCTATTGATGATATCAAACTTGATGGTACAAAAACTGACAACTCTAATACGGGCCTGCCCCGGCAGGAGACCAATATGAACGTGATTGTAAGTGATAGCGGCTTTGCTGCCGATGATTGGACCGGCGGCTTTGACGCCCCCCAAGCGCTAGACTTGGCCCCAGATGCCAACCCGGCCGACTATGCCGCCCAGCTAGCCGGTGCCAAAATAATCCGCATCGCCTTCCCGTCCTTTTCAGATGGGCGCGGCTTTACCATTGGCAAAACCCTGCGCGATATGGGTTTTGTCGGACGGTTGCGCGCTTACGGTCATGTTTTGGCCGACCAATATGCCATGGCCCGGCGCGCGGGCTTTGACGAGGTTGAGATCAGCGCCGATCTTGCCGCCCGCCAGCCAGAGCCACAATGGCTCGCCCGCGCCGATTGGCAGCAAAATAACTATCAAGCCCGACTACGCGCCTAAACGACTACGCGCCTAAACTTTTGCGCGCCTAAACTTTTGCGCGCCTAAATTCCTGCGGGCTTAATTTTCTGCCCTTTCACTGATCTTGATCAATGCCTAAGAAGAGAGGCGGCGCCCATACTGCGCCGAACATCATATGACAGAGCAAAAACCTGTGACCAAAAACACCGCCAAACCCGTCTTGCCCGATGCGCAAACCGTGACATCAGTGCGCCACTATACCGATAGTCTGTTTGCCTTTCGGGTCACCCGGCCGCCGAGCCTGCGCTTTCGCTCGGGCGAGTTTGTGATGATCGGGCTTATGGGCGACAATGGCCGCCCGCTGCTGCGCGCCTATTCCATTGCCTCACCATCTTGGGATGAAGAGCTGGAATTCTACTCGATCAAAGTGCCCGACGGCCCGCTGACCTCGCGGCTGCAACATATCAAAGTCGGCGATCAGCTGATCTTAAAGCCAAAGCCTGTTGGCACGCTGGTGCATGACGCGGTTCTGCCCGGCAAACGGCTGTACTTCTTTGCCACCGGCACCGGCTTTGCCCCCTTTGCCTCGCTGCTGCGCGAGCCCGAAACATGGGAGCGGTTTGATGAGGTGATCTTGACCCATACCTGCCGCGATGTTGAAGAGCTGACTTACGGCCGCGAGCTGGTCGAAGGTCTAGCCAATGATCCGCTGATCGGCGAGCTGGTCGGCGACAAGCTGCGCTATTATCCGACCACCACCCGCGAGCAGAGTCCAAAAATGGGCAGGATCACCACGTTGATCGAGAACGGCACCTTGTTCACCGATCTCGGTGTGCCGCCGCTCAACCCTGAGACAGACCGCGCAATGGTCTGCGGCTCACTGGCGTTTAACCTCGACATTAAGGCGCTGTTAGAGGCGGCGGGCCTGAATGAGGGCGCAAATTCTGACCCGGCTCAGTTTGTCATTGAGAAAGCCTTTGTCGGCTAAATAGACTGACTAAGAACCAAAGGGGTGCCGCAGAAATGCAGCGCCCCTCTTTTTTTAAGCAGGCGCACCGCCGGGCAGCTCATATAAAATCAACTCTGGCAGGTCCGTGAACGGGATCTGTAATAGCCGCATTGCAGGCAGGCTGATCTGGCTGCCAGAACCCGCTTCGCCACCCGATGGGCGCAGCTCAAGGTTGATGCTATTGCCGGTCGCCGTGACCTCGGCCCGGCCATAGACCAACTCTGTCACCAACGCCGTTTCGATCCAAATCCCCGGATCACCTGGGTTTCCCAGCGAGCCAATGGTCGTGCCGAGGCGCTGCTCGCCCGCAGGCTCAGGCGGGGCAAGTGCGGCGACGCGGTCTGCCTCAGACGTGGTGTCAAACGCCTCAGCCGTGTTGGCCGATGCGGGCGGCGGCGGCGGCGGCGTCGGGTCAAGTGTTTGGACCGGTTCAACCATGGCTGGGGCCACCGCCTCTAGCGGCGACGCGCCGAAAAACTCCCGCATTTGCGGGTTGGTACAGCCCGAAAAGACTAAAACGGCGGGGACGGCTAATATTACAGTTTTGCGCATTTTGGTAAAATACGGAGCAGCTGGCCGGGTTGCAAGCAGCATGGTGCTTGCATAGGCCCCTTCCCGCCCATAAGTTTGCACCATGCAGAACACACCAACCTCAACCGCTCCGCCGCTGATTGACCCTTTCGCTAGGGCGATCGAATATCTACGCGTTTCCGTGACTGATCGTTGCGATTTTCGCTGTGTTTATTGCATGTCTGAGAACATGACGTTCCTGCCCAAGAAAGAGCTGCTGAGCCTTGAAGAGCTTGACCGGCTCTGCTCGGCCTTCATCCGGCTTGGGGTGACCAAGCTGCGCATTACGGGCGGCGAGCCGCTGGTGCGCAAGGGTATTATGTCGTTCTTCGAGAGCATATCGCGGCATCTCAAAACCGGCGCGCTCAGAGAGCTGACGCTGACCACCAATGGCAGCCAGCTGTCGCGTTTTGCCGATGATCTGGCCGCGTGCGGCGTGGCCCGTGTCAATGTGTCGCTCGACACCCTGGACGAGGACAAGTTCAAACAGATCACCCGCTGGGGTCGGCTCAAACAGGTGATGAGCGGTATTGAAGCGGCGCAAAAAGCCGGGCTGCGGGTCAAGATCAACGCCGTCGCGCTCAAGGGTTTTAACGATGTTGAGCTGTTTGATCTTGTCGAATGGGCGGATGAGACCGACCTCGACCTGACATTTATCGAAGTGATGCCCATGGGCGATATCGGCAATGAAGACCGGCTGGGCCAATATTGGCCGCTGACCGAGCTGCGCGAAAAGCTGGCCAGCCGCTATGCTCTAACCGCCACATCCGAAAACACCGGCGGCCCGGCCAGCTATGTGCGGCTTGAGCAAACCGGGCAAAAGATCGGCTTCATCACCCCGCTGACGCATAATTTCTGCGAAAGTTGCAACCGGGTA
>JAESRD010000057.1 GCA_016764835.1 Paracoccaceae bacterium
CAACCGGGCCATGCAGGCTGAGCTTGATGCTTTGCGCGCCGACCGTTCGGTGGATATTGCTGAAGTGGACGCGATGATAGTGCAGCTGCGCGATGTTGTTGAGGAGGCTGTCTAGATGCCACAAGTAGAAATTGAAATTGGCGGTCGGAGTTTTGAAGTTGCTTGCCAAACCGGCGAAGAGCCGTTTTTGCGCTCGGCAGCGTTGATGCTCGACACTGAAGCTAGCGCGCTGTCGAGCCAGATTGGCCGCATGCCTGAGGCGCGGATGCTGCTTATGGCTGGCCTGATGCTGGCCGATAAAACCGCCGCCCTGGAAGACAAAGTCAAAGAGGTGCAGAGCCGCGAAGATGATTTGCGCGCCCAGCTAGAGGCGGCTGAAAACCGGCCATTGCCCGCACCTGAGCGGATTGAAGTGCCTGTTATTCCCGAAGGGATCAGTGAAACAATGGCTGAGCTGGCGGCGCGGGCTGAGGCATTGGCGGCGCAGATTGAAGAGAAAAGCGCAACATAAGGCGAAGCTTTTCAGAAAAAAGAGCGCGCCGAGGGTCGCAATGCCCTAAAAAAGAGCGCGCCGTAAGTCGCTACATTATCCGCGCAAGCTCCAAAGACATATCGATAAACTGTTCCATTTTATCGGCGCGGCCAATAGCCTGACGCAGCCGAACATTGAGTCCATCACGGTTAATGATCACGATCGGGTGGTCTTTTGTATCATTAGATTGTTGGTTCCAACTGGCCATGCAGCGGGACACGGCAACAAGATCAAACCGCATGCCGGGGCGGGTATTGGCCAGAACCGTCAGCGTGTCGGGGCCGTCATGCAGGCTCAGCCCGGCCGCATCAGCCGCCGAATGTTCGCCAATGATCCGGCCAAGCAGCCGCTCGCCCATTGGACCGTCCATTTTTTCGGCAATGAAGTTCGACAAAGCCGCCGCATCATCTGGGATTTGCGGGCCAATTACCATTGTGCCTTCAAGCCAAAACGGCGCTGTGATGTTGAATTCTGTATATTGCAGCTCACCGCTGCCGACATTGCCGCCATGTAGCCGGGTCTCTAGCCGCCAAGTGCCCCCAGCCCGTGGGCTAAGCCGCATGACGGCCGGGCGGCCAAGGCGTTGTTCTTTAACATTAAGCGCCCAGCCGCGCCGTGCCGCCAGCGCCTGAAACTCTTCGATCCGCGCCGCATCAACCCGGCGAAACCAATAGGCCAGCCCCACGGCCAGACCGATGAGCATCAGCAATGTGGCGCTTGAGAGGACAGAGCTGCTCATGGCCTGCCGCCACCGGCAACACAAATTGCCACGGCAAAAGCCGTCCGCTGTTTGCAAAAGCGCAAATGGGTGGGAACTGGTAAAGACGGGCCAGCCGCTGGCAGAAACGGCGATGACCAAAACGGAACTTTTACAAATCCGTCGTCCAAAAGGGCGAGGGGCAGCGAATACACAATAAAACCGTAAGTTTGGCAGACTTTGTTTACCAAACCACGATAAGCCGCATTTCGCCTAACATTCAGGTGGCTTGCGGCTTACGCTACCGCGACCTGTTGCATTCGCGCCGCCCTTTTATGCAGCCTTCGGGCTATTCTTCGGCATTTGCCGCGCGGATATTGTCGGCGGCCTCTTTATTATAAGTGACACCATTGCTGTCAAACAACTGATCCAGCTCGCCAGAAAGCGTCATTTCAATGATAATATCGCAACCACCGACAAACTCACCTTTGACATAGAGCTGCGGAATCGTCGGCCAATCAGAAAAATCTTTGATGCCTTGGCGAATGGCCTCATCTTCGAGCACGTTCACATCTGCAAATTCGACGCCCATAAAGTTGAGCACCCCAGCGACGTTTTTGGAAAACCCACATTGTGGCGCCATCTTTGAGCCCCTCATGAAGAGCACAACATCATTGTCGTTGACAGTGGTTTGGATCTGGGTTTGCGCGGTCATCTCATCGTCCTTTTGTTCGGCTCTTTGCCGTCTACTATTTCATCCATTTGACACAGCAAATGGTGACAAAATTATTCAGGCGCTTTGGTGGTCAGCGCCAGCGCATGCAACTCGCCATTCGCCCCGTCCATTTTGCCCTTGAGCGCTGCATAAACCGCGCGCTGTTGTTGCACACGGTTTTGGCCGCGAAAGCTCTCATCGATCACTTCGGCGGCAAAGTGGTTTCCGCCGCCAGCCTGATCGGTGACATTGATCTGCGCATCGGGGAAACTTGCCCGGATGAGTTCTTCTATTACTCGGGTCGTGGTGGCCATGTTTGAGGCTCTCCTGCATTTGCCTATCAGATGTAGAGCGCCGACGGGCTGGCTGCAAGTGGGGCTGCGTTTTGCGGCAGGGCTTGACCCTCACGCGGCGTCAGGCCCCATGAAGGGGTCATGAAACAACGAATCAATGATCTAGACGGCGCATATTCGGTGGGCCAACTGGCCAAGGCCGCTGGGCTTTCTGTGCGCAGCTTGCACCATTATGACCATATCGGTCTGCTCAGCCCGCAGCGCAACTATGCAAATGGCTACCGGGTTTATGGCCGGTCCGAAGCGCTGCGACTGCAAGAAATTTTGCTCTGGCGTGATGCTGGCATGGCGCTGGCAGAGATTGCGGCGCTGCTTAAGCAACCGCAGGACCGGGTGGAGCGCCTGAGCGCGCACCGGGCGCGGCTGATGGCGCAGGCACAAGCGCTGCAGGCGCAATTGGCGGCTTTAGATCAGACGATTGCGCATCTCAAAGGAGACAAAGCCATGACGATTGATGCCCTATACAGCGCGTTTGCCCCCGAGAAACAGGCCGAATATGAAGATTGGCTGGTCGATACTTACGGCAGTGAAATGGCGGCAGCGGTGGCCAAAGCCCGGACAGCAGAGCCACGCGCGTTTACCACCGCGCAGGCCGATGCAGTGCGCGATATTGAGAGGGCCTTGGTGCAGGCAATGGTGGGCGACCAAACCGGCGCGGCGCTAGACCCGCTGATGGCGCGCCACCGGGCTTGGGTGGCCGAGATGTGGGGCTGCGAATGCGCGCCGGATGCTTATGGGCGGTTGGCCGATATTTATCTCGGCCACCCAGATTTTATTGCCCGGTTTGAAGCACTGGCACCGGGGTTTAGCCAATGGCTGACCCGGCAAATGCGGCTTTATGCGGCGCGGGCCTAGACGCTAAACAGGGCCGCAATCGCGCCGCG
>JAESRD010000058.1 GCA_016764835.1 Paracoccaceae bacterium
CGTCGGCACCGGCGGCGACGGCAAACATACGCTTAACATTTCAACGGCCACAGCCTTTGTCACCGCCGGTGCGGGCGTCACTATTGCCAAACATGGCAACCGAAACCTGTCGTCCAAATCGGGCACGGCTGATGTGCAGACCCAGATGGGGATCAACGTTATGGTCGGCCCGGAAGTGGTTGAAAAGGCTATCAATGAAGCCGGTATCGGCTTTATGATGGCACCGATGCACCATCCGGCAATGAAACATGTCGGACCGGTGCGGGCCGCATTGGGCACGCGAACGATCTTTAATATTTTGGGGCCGTTAACCAACCCCGCATCGGTAAAATTTCAGCTCACGGGCGCATTTTCAGTCGACCTTATTCGACCAATGGCCGAAACATTGGCGGCTTTGGGCACAAAAACCGCCTGGCTTGTTCATGGCTCTGACGGCACTGATGAGTTAACGATTACTGGCAAGAGCTGGGTCGCCGGACTGGCCGCTGGCAAAGTAACCGAATTTGAGGTGCATCCAGAAGATGCCGGGCTGCCGGTGCATCCGTTTGCAAGCATTCTTGGCGGCGCGCCGGCGCAAAATGCGGCCGCCTTTCGCGCTTTGCTTACGGGTGAAAAAGGCGGCTACCGCGATGCGGTTTTGCTCAATGCCGCTGCTGCTCTTAAGATAGTTGGTAAGGTGAGCACCCTCGTTGAAGGTGTTGAAATGGCAGCAGAAAGTATTGACGGCGGAAAAGCAATGGCGTCAGTTCAAGCGCTCGCACGTATAACCGGTGCGCCAAAATGATGCTCTCAAAACCAGACCTGCCGGGGTGGAATGATCTGCCGTTTTGGCAAGACGAGTTTGGCAAAATCCAGCAAAGATTGGCCGAAGATGACCGTGTGATTTTGCCGCCCGCCGCTTTGGTATTTGCTGCATTCGAGGGGCTGAGCCCAGACAAAACCCGCGTGGTTATTCTTGGTCAAGACCCATATCCGACGCCGGGCCACGCGCATGGGCTTGCATTTTCGGTAACGCCGGGCACTAAACTTCCCCGTTCATTATCTAATATTTACAAAGAGATGCAGTCTGATATTGATGTAACGCCTTCAAACGGTGATCTACACCACTGGGCCGAACAAGGCGTGTTGCTGCTCAACTCAGCGCTTACCGTGCCTGCCGGTGAGGCTGACAAACACGCCAAAATTGGCTGGCTCAGCTTGGTGACCCAAGTGCTTGAGCGGCTCTCAACCCAACCAACTTGCTTTATCCTTTGGGGCAAGAAAGCCCAGAACCTGTTTGATAAAGTTGGGATTTTCGGCGATCACTTCGTATTGCGCTCAGCCCATCCCTCGCCGCTTTCGGCCCGCAATGGCTTCTTTGGCTCAAAACCATTTTCGCAGGTCAATCATTGGTTAGAGGCCCGCGGTGAGGCGCCCATTGATTGGGCCGGTGCAAATTCACAAGCATCTCTTTCCTTCGTGCAATCGCCTGAGTAATAGAACAACATGGATATTCTTGAAAAGATCAAAGCCTATAAACTGAAAGAAGTCGCGGCCCGCAAAGCGCTGATTTCAACCGAAGAGATTGAGCGCAGTGCCAAAGCAGCGTCTCCTGTGCGTGGCTTTGGCGCTCGTTTGGCCGAGGCGGCCAAAACCGGCTATGGTCTCATTGCCGAGATCAAAAAGGCTAGCCCTTCCAAAGGGTTGATCAGAGAAGACTTTGATCCGCCCACACTGGCAGCAGCTTACGAGGCTGGCGGAGCAACCTGTCTTTCTGTGTTGACCGATGGCCCAAGTTTTCAGGGCGCTGATGCTTATTTGGATGCGGCGCGCGCTGCCTGCACCCTGCCGGTTTTGCGCAAAGATTTCCTCTATGATCCATGGCAAGTTGCCGAGGCCCGCGCGCTGAATGCTGACTGCATCTTGATCATCATGGCCTCGGTCTCTGACACGCAAGCGCTAGAGCTGGAAGACGCGGCGATCCGCTGGAACCTTGATGTTTTAATTGAGGTTCATGATGCCGAAGAACTCACGCGCGCCTGCGCGTTACGCTCGCCCCTGATTGGCATAAATAACCGCAATCTCAAGACCTTCGAGGTCACTCTTGAGACTACAAAAACACTGGCCCGCCTTGTGCCCGAAGACCGGATGATCGTGGCTGAAAGCGGCCTGACTGTCCCCGGTGATCTGGCCGACCTTGCCCGGTATGGCGCCAGAGCGTTTCTCATCGGCGAAAGCCTGATGCGCCAAGATGATGTGGCAGCGGCCACGCGGCATATCTTGTCGCAGCCGCCAGTAATCGGAGGGCTCTGAACATGCTCACGCATTTTGACGCCAAGGGTCAGGCGCATATGGTCGATGTATCTGACAAAGAAGTGACGTCGCGCACGGCGCGGGCCATCGGCTGGATCAAGATGAAGCCCGAGACATTGGCATTGGTGAACAGCGGCAATGCGGCCAAGGGTGATGTGACCGGCGTGGCCCGCTTGGCTGGGATAATGGCGGCAAAGAAATGCGCCGATCTGATCCCGCTTTGCCACCCATTGCCCCTGAGCAAGGTCAGTGTTGCGCTGACACCCGACCCCGATCTGCCCGGCCTGCGGCTTGAGGCCGAGGTGCGCACAACCGGGCGCACCGGCGTTGAGATGGAGGCGCTCACTGCCGTCAATATCGCCGCCCTGACCGTCTATGACATGCTCAAAGCCGCTGAGAAGAGCATGGAGATTGGCGGTATTAAGCTGGTCTATAAAGACGGCGGAAAATCTGGGACATATGAAGCGTCATGATTACGGTTTCTGAAGCGCTTGAGCGGCTCTTCGCGCTGCTGCCCCCCCCGCAATCGCAGAACGTGCCGCTTATCGAGGCTCCCGGCCGGGTCATGCTAACCGACGCCGTGGCCCGGCGCGATCAGCCGCCCTTCGCCGCGTCGGCCATGGATGGATATGCTATGCGGCGGGATGATGTGCGCAGCGGCAACCAGCTGGACGTTATCGGCGAGGCCGCCGCTGGCCACCGCTACGGTGGCACTATTCAACCCGGCCAAACCGTGCGCATTTTTACCGGCGCGCCGGTACCGCAGGGCGGCGAGGCGGTCGTCATTCAAGAGAATGTCACCGCAACTGGCGGCCAGATCACGCTTGGCCCCGATGCGCCCGGCTCACAGAACATCCGCCCTGCCGCGGGTGATTTTGCCATTGGCTCAGTGCTGCACGCGCCGCGCCGGATACGCGCCGCAGACTGCGCGCTGCTGGCGGCGATGAATGTTGCCACGATCAGCGCCGCCCGCCGCCCCAGCGTGGCGATTATTGCCACAGGTGACGAGCTGGTCATGCCCGGCGAAGACCCGAATGAGAACCAGATCATTGCCTCAAACAGTTTTGGTCTGCATGCGATGATCAAGGCCGCCGGTGGCGCGCCGCGGTTGCTGCCAATCGCCAGAGACACGACAGAGGCACTGGCGCTGGCGCTTGAACTGGCGAAAGATGCAGACATCATCGTTACCATTGGCGGTGCGTCGGTTGGCGACCATGATCTTGTGGCCGCGGCCACCCAAGCCGCCGGTATGGAGCGCAGTTTTTGGAAGGTCGCTATGCGGCCCGGCAAGCCGCTTATGGCCGGTAAAATCGGCAAATCTGTCTTGATCGGCCTGCCCGGCAATCCGGTCTCGGCGCTGGTCTGTGGCCGGGTTTTCTTGATCCCGGTGATTGAGGCCATGCTGGGGCTACCGGCCAAAGCCCCGGCCCAACGCAGCCTGCCGCTGGCCGCCGCTTTGGCCGCCAACGGCCCCCGCGCGCACTTTCTGCGCGCCCAGATCACTGATGACGGCGTGCGCGCCTTTGGCAAGCAAGACAGCTCCTTGCTGACCGTGCTTGCCGATGCTGATTGTCTGATCGTGCAGCCACCCGGCGACAGCGCAAGGGCCAAAGGTGAGATGATCAACATCATTGATCTTTAGGGCTAAAAGCAGAACCCATTGACACAAAACAAGAACATGACTAGAACATAGGCTAAACGCCTTGCTTTACATGCTTATCGTGCAAAGTCGGGCAAAGCCCGTTTTGGTGGATGGGCTCTGACAGGTGGATGGGAAAATTATGCTCACGCGCAAACAGCTCGACCTTCTCGAGTTTATTCATGGCCGGATCAAACGCGACGGTGTGCCGCCGTCTTTTGATGAGATGAAAGAGGCGCTGAATTTACGCTCAAAGTCAGGGATCCACCGGTTGATCACGGCGCTTGAAGAGCGCGGGTTTATTCGGCGTTTGGCCCACCGGGCGCGGGCGCTCGAAATTGTAAAATTACCTGAAGCGTTGGAAGTAAAGCTGGGCGGCGGCGCGTTGCGACTGGTGGCTGAGGCCGCGCCAGCGCCCGCCCCCGAGCCGCATATGTTGGCTATTGAGCTGCCGGTCATGGGCCGCATCGCCGCCGGTGTGCCGATTGCCGCCATCAGCGAAGTGTCCCATAACATTGTTGTGCCGCAGAGCATGATTGGCCAGGGCGAGCACTTTGCGCTCGAGGTTCAAGGCGACTCGATGATTGATGCCGGGATCAATGACGGCGATGTTGTAATCATCCGCGAGACCAATAGCGCCGATGACGGTGATATAATCGTCGCCCTGATTGACGATGAAGAAGCCACGCTAAAACGGCTGCGGCGCAAGGGCGCGATGGTCGCGCTTGAAGCGGCTAATCCGGCCTATGAGACCCGGCTTTTGCGCGCCGATCAGGTGCAGGTTCAGGGCAAACTTGTGGGGTTGATCCGCAGCTATTAGCGGGTCCATGGCCGCGCGCCAGCTTGTTCAAGCGCCGAGACAACTTCAAGTTTACCGTCGACAATATTAATGGCAAGCGCGCCGGTTTCACGCAAATAATCAGTGTCCCAAACTTGGCAGGGCCGCCCCTCCGCCTCGTCAGCCACAGTCAGGATCATAATCTGCGCGCCGTCGCAGCCCCGCACCTCGGCCAAAGCCATTTTGCCGCGTACCTGCATGATCGTGTTGCCCGCCAGTTCAAACCGCAATACCCGGCCGCGCAGCCCGTGCTGCGGGCCGAGGCCGGGCAGCTCGGCGGCCTCGGCTTGGCTGTTGATCGTGCCATCATTTTCCAGCCAGCTTGAGGCGGCATACCCGTCGGCCCGGTCGCGCGACAGTGCCCGGCCATCCTCGGTTAGCAACCCGATAAGCGAGCCGCTTTCGGCCACCAGTAGCGCCGGCCGCTGCGCCCCTGTCCACAGGTAAAACGCGCATGCCAAAGCGGCCAGCCCCAGCCAACGCTCTTTGCCGCGCCACAGCACAATGAACAGCCCGCCAAGGGCGATCAGCGGCAAAACGATCGGCGGTGGGGTGATGACCGCGCTAACAGCGCCGGGGGCATTGGCCACTTGGTCGGCGACAAACAAGATCCAACGCGAGCCGATTTCGATCATAAACAGCGCCGGTGCCTCTAGGCCCAATGGCGCCGTCAACGCCAAAATAACCGCGCCGGGCATGACCAGAAAACCCATGGCGGGCACGGCCAAAAGGTTGGCCACCAGCCCGTATAGGGCGACGCGGTTAAAGTGGGCGGCGGCAAAGGGGGCTGTCGCTGTGCCAGCCACCAGAGATGACAGGATCAACATTGCCACCGGCAAGATCCAGCGCCATTTGCTCTGCGGATCAGCCCGCAACATGCCGACTGAGCCAAAGATCCAGATCAGCGCCACCACGGCTGAGAATGACATCTGGAACCCGGCGCTGACCAAGCTCTCAGGCCGAAACACAAGCACGACCAGTGCTGCGGCGGCGACCGTGCGCAAAGATATCGCCCGCCTGTCGAGCAAGATCGCCACCAGCGCCATGGCCGCCATAACAAAGGCGCGCTCGGTTGGCACCGCCCTGCCCGCC
>JAESRD010000059.1 GCA_016764835.1 Paracoccaceae bacterium
AAACAGCGCAAAATCATCATCAGCCGGGTTGTGCCACCACAGCCGGTTATGATCCACGGCGACAGGCTGCGGCTTGAGCAGGTTTTGGTCAACCTCTTGTGCAATGCGCTTGATGCCACCAAATCTACAGAGGAGCCCGAGATTGGCATTTTGCTGGCCGCGGGTGAGGTGGTGCGGCTGAGTGTGCGCGATAATGGTGCCGGGATCGACGATCTCGATGCGCTGTTCGAGCCATTCTACACCACCAAACAGCCCGGCGACGGGGTGGGCCTTGGTCTTGCGATCTCATCTGGGATCATCAAGGATCTGGGCGGACGGCTCACGGCGCGCAACGCTTCAAACGGCGGCGCTGTGTTTGTTATTGAATTACCGGTCATGGGGCAGGCCAGTTATGAGGCAGAAACTGATGCGGCAGAATAAGAAGAGGGCAGGCAGATGAACAAGAGCATGAAAATCGCGATTGTCGATGATGAGAAAGACATGCGGCAATCGATCAGCCAATGGCTGGCATTGCCGGGGTTTGACACTGAGACGTTTTCTTGTGCCGAAGAGGCGCTCAAAGGCGTTGGTGCAGATTATCCGGGCATTGTGATCACCGATATAAAAATGCCCGGCATGGACGGGATGCAGCTGCTTAAGCGATTGCGCGGTATCGACAGCACCCTGCCAGTGATCTTGATCACGGGGCACGGCGATGTGCCGATGGCTGTGGACGCCATGCGCATTGGCGCGTTTGATTTCCTTGAGAAACCGTTCAACCCTGACCGGATGACTGAGCTGGCCAAACGGGCGGCGCAGGCCCGGCGCATGGCGCTCGACAACCGTGCTTTGCGGCGCGAGCTGTCTGATGGCGGCGCACTGATGAAAAAGCTCATCGGTTCCAGCCCGACCATGGAGCGGCTGCGCGAAGATATTCTTGATCTGGGACAGGCCGATGGCCATGTGCTGATCGAGGGCGAAACCGGCACTGGCAAAACGCTGGTCGCGCATGCGCTGCATGCTGTTGGCGCGCGGGCCAACCGCAAGTTTGTGCTGGTCTCTTGTCCGGCGCTGGATGAAGAGGCGCTCGGCAACAGGCTGTTTGGCCCGGCGGGTGAAGATAACCCGATCCCGGCCATGGAAGAGGCCCGCGCTGGCACGCTGGTGCTTGAAGGCATTGAGTCGCTGAGTGCCGCCATGCAGGCGCGTCTGCTGACGGCAATTAACGAGCAAGGCAACCCGGCCGAAACCCGGATCGTGGCCATTTGCAATCTGCAAGATGAGGGCAAGACCTGCGAAAGCGTGCTGCGGCCTGATCTGTTTTACAGGCTGGCGGCTTTGCGGGTCACCGTGCCGCCGCTGCGCCAGCGCGGCGAAGATATCCTGACGCTGTTTGCCCAGATGGCCGAACAGTTCTCAGAAGAATATGGCTGCGATGCGCCGCAAGTCAGTGCCCAAGAAGCCGCCCAGCTGCTGCAAGCACCGTGGCCCGGCAATGTGCGCCAGCTGATCAATGTCGCCGAGCGCGCGGTTTTGCAAAACCGGCGCGGCAGCGGCACGATCGCCAGCCTGCTGATGGCTGATTCTGAGGAAGAAACCCGCCCGGCCATGACCACCGAAGGCAAACCGCTCAAGGAATTTGTCGAAGCATTCGAGCGGATGTTGATCGACAATACCATGCGCCGGCACAAAGGCTCCATCGTTTCGGTGATGGAAGAGCTGTGTCTGCCGCGCCGGACGCTGAATGAAAAAATGGCCAAATACGGGTTGGCCCGCTCTGATTATCTGTAGCATTTGGCCGCAAAACTGCCTCAGTTTTGCGCCAATACGGCAGTAGTGCTCAGGCACAATTCTGGCCTTTGGCCGGGGAGAGACAAGCAGGCAGCGGTTGGTTGGGGCAAAGTAGCCGCATTGATCTGCGTTTAGCCATTGTCATTGCCCACGCCAAAAGCCTATTGTGAGAGACGGTGTTAGGGCAAATTGCCCCACCGGATTAGTTTCGCTGCTTTGGTACTTGTAGGCTTTGCCGCAGACCGAAGCAGACCGATTGGGTCCAACTTGGGCCAGCAATTTGCCTGTCCTCCAATCTCCTGACTAAAGGGAGAGCCGGGGCAGGTTTTGAATGGGTGCAAACGCGAACGCTGTTTGCACTGGAGAAGAAACGCGATGCAACGCGCGCCAGATACAGGCCGGAAGTTTGCTGCCCCTTTACGGGGCCGCCCGGCCGTTTGCGCGCCCATCGCCATCATTGGACATGCCGCAGACAGGGACGCCCCACCAGGGGCCAATTGGGCTGCGCCATGCAAACGGATAATATGGCAAAGAAAATGCTCATCGATGCCACCCACGCGGAAGAGACCCGCGTTGTGGTGGTTGACGGAAATAAGGTCGAAGAATTTGACTTTGAAAGTGCGGCACGGCGTCAGCTCGCCGGGTCTATATATTTAGCCAAGGTAACGCGGGTTGAGCCTTCGTTGCAGGCGGCTTTTGTTGACTATGGCGGCAACCGCCACGGTTTCTTGGCTTTCTCAGAAATTCACCCCGATTATTATCAGATCCCAATCGCTGACCGCGAAGCGCTTATGGCCGAAGAACGCGCCTATGCCAAAAGTCTGGCTGATGAGGCCGAGGCAGCAGAGCGCGCTGAGACCGAGAAGCCCAAGCGGCGGCGCATACGCAGCCGGACGCGGGCAGCAAAGTCCAACAATTCGGATGTTGTGATCACGGCAGAAGCCGAGACAGATGCGCCCAGCAAAGACATTGCCGGGATGGAGACAATTGATCTCGACGGTGAGCAGGATAGCGATCTTGGTTTGACTGTTGATGCGCCTATGGCGCAGAGCAGTGATGATGCAGAGCGGCCGGTTTTGGCTGAGACGCCTGAAGACCAGCCTGCTGAAGAGCAACCTGTCGTGGAGCAAACTGCACAAGAGCGGCCAGCATCTGAGGACAAGGCTGAAGATACACCTGCTGAAAGCGCCGACGACCAGCCCGCTGAAAATATTGAGGCCGAAGCTGCCGTCGATGAGACTGTGGTCGAGGTAACTGAGCCTGTCGCAGAGCAAGAGGCACCAGCCGCTGATCAGCCCGCAGAAGATGCCGCACAAGCTGAGACAATCGAAACTGTAGCCGCCCCGGAGGAAGTCGAAGACATCCGCCCCGTGCGCAAACCGCGCCCGCGCCGCTACAAGATCCAAGAAGTTGTCAAAGTCCGTCAGGTCATGCTGATCCAAGTGGTCAAAGAAGAGCGCGGCAATAAAGGTGCGGCGCTCACGACTTATCTCAGCCTCGCAGGCCGCTACTGCGTGCTTATGCCAAACACCGCGCGTGGCGGCGGCATTAGCCGCAAGATCACCAATGCTGTTGACCGCAAGAAGCTCAAAGAAATTGCCAATGGCATGGATGTGCCTGAGGGCGCCGGGCTGATTATTCGCACAGCAGGCAGCCAGCGGACCAAGACCGAGATCAAACGTGACTATGAATATTTGCAGCGGCTCTGGGAGCAAGTGCGCGAGCTGACCTTGCGCAGCACCGCGCCGGCCAAGATTTATGAAGAAGGCGACCTGATCAAACGCTCGATCCGCGATCTTTATTCTAAAGAGATCGATGAAGTTTTGGTCGAAGGCGAGAGCGGTTACCGCAACGCCAAGGACTTCATGAAAATGATCATGCCGTCGCATGCTAAGTTTGTGAAACGCTACAATGACCCAATGCCATTGTTCGCGCGGCATCAGGTTGAGGGCTATCTTTCGGGCATGTTCAACCCGACCGTGCAGCTGCCATCGGGCGGCTATATCGTTATCGGTATCACCGAGGCGCTGGTCGCGATTGACGTGAACTCTGGCCGGGCGACCAAAGAAGCGTCGATCGAGCAAACCGCGCTGAAGACCAATCTTGAAGCCTCTGATGAGGTTGCCCGCCAGCTGCGTCTGCGCGACTTGGCCGGTCTGATCGTCATTGACTATATCGACATGGACGAGCGCAAGAACAATATGGCCGTTGAAAAGCGGTTTAAGGATAAGCTCAAGACTGACCGTGCCCGCATTCAAGTCGGCCGGATATCAGGCTTTGGTCTCTTAGAGATGAGCCGCCAGCGCCTGCGTCCCGGCATGCTTGAGGCGACGACACAGCCTTGTTCGCATTGCCACGGCACCGGCCTTTTGCGCTCTGATGATAATGTCGCTCTGGCGATCTTGCGTCAGCTCGAAGAAGAAGGTGTGCGCGGTCGTTCTCGCGAAGTTCTGGTGCGTGGCCCGATCAGCATTATCAACTTCCTGATGAACCATAAGCGCGAACATATCGCCGCGATCGAGGCGCGTTACGGCATGTCCGTGCGGCTGGAATGTGATCCATCGCTTATCTCGCCAGATTTCTTGATCGAGAAGTTCAAAACCGCGACCCGGGTTGTGCCTGAAGTCACCCAAGCCGTTGTGCAGGTCAGCGCCGCTCTTATGGATGATTCTGATGAGGAGGAGAGCGCCGAGGCAACAGAAGTTGAAGCTGAAGCGCCCGAGACCGAAGCGGCAGATGCGGAGCAAGATGAGAACCGGCCCAAGCGCAAGCGGCGTCGGCGTCGGCGGCGTCGGGGCAATGGTGGGGCCGAGGGCTCTGCCGAGGATGGCGCACAGAATACAGCTGGCGAGGGCACCGAGGCTGACACGGATACAGTAAAAGCTGATGCCGATGAGACCGCCCCGAGCGACATGCCTGTGCAGGATGATGCAGCGCATGCTGCAAATCCTGAAAGCGATGAGGCTGCGCCAGCGGCCGAGGAGCCAGCGGCAAAACCTAAGCGCCGCCGGAGCCGCCGCAAAAAGGCAGAGCCGGTTGTTGAGGTTGAGGCCGGTAGTGAGGTTGAGGCCAACGCTGAAACCAGCGCCGTGCCAAGTGCAGAGGCTGAGGTTCAGCCCGATGCAGAAGCGGAGGCCCCGGCAAAGCCTAAACGCCGTCGTAGCCGTAAAAAGCCAGCCGCCAAAGCCGCTGATGAGGCTGAGCAAGCGCCGGTAACTGAGGCCTCGGTAACTGAGGCCGCGCCTGTAGCCAGTGCCGAAATGGCTGAAGCCGTAACTGCTGTTGAAGCGGTGGCCGAGGCTGCGCCGGCAGAAGCGACACCTATTGAAGCCGCGCCAGTAGAACCTGCGCCAGCCGAGACTGCTCCGGTCGAAAACCATGCTGAAATTGTCGCAGAAGCCGCACCAGTTGAGGCCGCACCAGTTGAGGCCGTGGCCGAAGTGGTCGCCGAAGCGCCGGTTGAAGATGCCAAACCAAAGCGGCGCGGCTGGTGGTCGATCACCCGCTGATCTCGACCCTTTCACTAAGCTCTCTATCGGGCCCGCGTCTTATCAAATAGACGTGGGCCCCTTGCTTTTGCGCCGTCGCTTCAAGCAAAATATGCCCCTGTTGCTGACAGAAATGCGGCATATCAATCTGCGCCATTGCGTCATCAGCAATGATCTCAAGAATGCTGCCAACGGCCATCGCACCAAGCGCCTTTTGCGCCCGCAAAACGGGCAGGGGGCAGCGCAGCCCGGTGGCGTCTATGGTTCTGTCGGGGTGGATCATGTTGGGATGTCAAAGCCCGGCGCGGCCAGCTTAAAGCCTGCAAACCGAAAGCCGGGGCTGACAGTGCAGCCAACAAGTGTCCATGCGCCAAGGCTCTTGGCTGACTGCCAATGCTCAATGGGAACAATAGCTTGGGGGCGTTGCCCCGCCGCTAGATCTGGTCCGAGAATATGCGTTACCGCCGGACCTGCCGCGTCAGCTGCAATGTTCAGCTCAATCGGCGCGCCCGCATAATAGTGCCAAATTTCAGCCGCATCGACCCGGTGCCAATGGCTGACCTCGCCCTCAGATAGCAGAAAGTAAATGCATGTGCCGGCAGCGCGCGCCTCGCCTGCTTCGGCTTCCCAGGTTTGCTTATACCAGCCGCCCTCCGGGTGTGGGGCGAGGCCCAGCAGGTCGATTATTGATTGGGCTTCATTTTGCATGGTGTTAGACTTTCCTTCGGGTTGATCCGATCCTAACGGCTCCGCCGGCCCTATCTTAACGGCTCCGCCGACCCGGTGCAATTTGCACGGCTGGGCAATTATTTTGCTGGATACGCTATGGCACCGGCTGGCTATTTCATGCTTTTAGTGCCCACTTTATTGGCGCTGTTGCAGCTATTCTTACCAGATGACGCGACCTTTTGGGGTATTGTCGGGCTAATTCCACTGGTTTTAGCGCTGCTTGTTTGGCTGAGTGTCTTATCGTATATCCGTAATCTGCGGCTGGCTTCCGAGGCCGTTACACCCGCGCTATTGGCCCAAATTTACGCTGAAATGGCCCAGATTGGCGATGTTAACCCTGCATCACACGGTTGGGCGGCACCGGGCGACGCGGGCCGGATGTCGGGAAGATGGTGCCGTTGCAGCGCGGCGCCAAAGCACGGCCATGGGATGGCTGGGCGTTAAGGATCATCCCGGCGGATGATAAGGTCGGCATTGACCGGGCTGTCTTTGATAAGAACTATCAACCGGATGTGGCAAGTATTTTTGGCGAGGAATTTGTCCATGTACTGGTGCCGCGCATTCGGTTGAAGAGCGGCAAAGAGCAAAACAGATTTCAGTTCAACTATTATCTGAAAGAGTCTGAGGGCCTACAACGCGCTGAAAAAGCGGCTTTTCCGAACTTGAAGTCTCGAGACGTGCAAAAGCTAATCTTAAATTTTTATGATCAAGGCAAACAGACACTGTGTCTACGCAACTGCCCCTTATTTGCGGCCTATCCCAGATGGATCCAAGAACCTGAATTTCCTAAATGCCCGGATTGCGCGCGGCGAATGTTGCATCTGCGCCGACGGCGCTCAAATTCTGGCGCGTAGGAACCGGCGTTATGGCGAAAATTTTTACTTTGCTTGTCCGGCCCATCCTGACCATGTGACAGTGGTGACCCAGTGGCGTTCGTTGGCGGGGCAGTATTCGCCGCCCCGCCATTCGTTTATTTCAGCACCGAACGTCCGGCATATTGTGCGCTTTCGCCCAGCATTTCTTCGATACGGATCAGCT
>JAESRD010000060.1 GCA_016764835.1 Paracoccaceae bacterium
CCAGCAATGGTAAAACCGGTTTCGGTCTGCCACCAATGGTCATAAACCGGCACATTCAAAACTTTTTGCGCCCATTCAATCGTATCAGGGTCGGCTCGTTCGCCTGCCAGGTACAGCCCCTTAAGCTTTGAAATATCAAAACTTTTTATCAGTTCGCCTTCTGGGTCTACGCGTTTGATCGCCCGCAGGGCCGTGGGCGCGGTAAAGAAACTAGCCACTTTGTGCTGCTCTATCACCCGCCAGAATGTGGCTGCATCTGGGGTGCCAACCGGCTTGCCCTCAAACACTATGGTGGTGTTGCCATGTACCAACGGCCCATAGCAAATGTATGAATGCCCGACCACCCAGCCAACATCTGACGCCGCCCAAAATACTTCGCCGGGATCGACATTATAGATGTTCTTCATCGTCCAATTCAGCGCCACAAGATGGCCGCCCGTATGGCGGACCACGCCTTTGGGCTGGCCTGTCGTGCCCGACGTATAAAGAATATAGGCCGGGTGGTTGCCCTCAACCGGCAGACAATCAACCGGGGTGCCAGAGGCCAAAAATTCAGCCCAATCATGGTCGCGCCCGGGGGTCATCTCGGCCTGTGCCGCTTCGCGCTGCAAAATGACCGTAAATTCTGGCTTGTTCTCGGCCAACTCAATCGCTGCATCAAGCAGGGGTTTATAGGCCACAATCCGGCCCGGCTCTATGCCGCAAGAGGCCGAGAGCACCGCTTTTGGCTGCGCATCATCAATGCGCACGGCCAGCTCATTGGCCGCAAAGCCGCCAAAGACCACCGAATGCACAGCGCCAATGCGCGCGCAGCTGAGCATGGCCACCATCGCCTCGGGCACCATTGGCATATAGATGACGACGCGGTCGCCCTTCTCTACACCCTGCGCCCGCATGGCCCCGGCAAAACGGGATGTCTGATCTTGAAGCTCAGCAAAGCTGATATGTTGAATTGTGTTGGTGACCGGGCTGTCATAGATGATCGCCGTCTGCGCGCCACGGCCCGCAGCCACATGCCGGTCTACCGCGTTCCAGCAAGCATTGAGCATGCCATCGGTGAACCACTCATAAAACGGTGCATTTTCATCATTGAGCGCTTTACTGGGAAACGCGTCCCAGTCAATGGTCTGCGCTGCCTCCAGCCAAAAAGCCTCAGGATCGTTTTGCCAAGCGGCATAAGTTTCACGATAACCCATAATCGTCCTCCCGATTTGCAGCTTGGTACGCTTTTGGTCGGTGGGCAAGCAATGCGGTAGGTTGCGCTATCATGTCACTGTCAGCGCTATCACTGGCGTGAATGTCTGGTATTTTGCGCCCCGGCGCGGTTTTGCCGGGGCGGGGCGCTTATTTTAGCTATATTGCGTCAGCGGTGTGCCTGCCAAGGCGGCGGTATTAAGCAGCCCGCGCGCAGTGATTGACGGGGTGACGATATGGGCGCGGTTGCCCATGCCCATCAAGATCGGGCCTACTTCTAAGCCGTCAGCTTTGATTTTGAGCACATTACGCACGGCCGATGCCGCATCGGGATTGCCAAATATCAGCACATTGGCCGCGCCTACAAGCTTAGCGCCGGGCAAAACCCGCTCGCGCAGCTCGGCATCAAGCGCCGTATCAACATGCATCTCGCCATCATAAGAAAAACCGCGTTTGCGTTGATCAAGGATCATCATTGCCGCGCGCATCCGCCGCCCCGAATCAGTGTTGAGGTTGCCAAACTGCGAATGTGAGCAAAGCGCCACTTTTGGGTCGACACCAAAACGGCGCACATGGCGGGCGGCGGCAATGGCGGTATCGGCGATCTGGCCGGGGGTTGGCTCGGCATGAACTTGGGTGTCTGCAATGAACAGCGGCCCGTCTTCGAGGATCATTAGGCTCAGCGCGCCAACCGGGTGCAGCTCTTGCGTGCCGAGCACTTGTTCGACGTAATTGAGGTGCCACAGATACTGACCAAAGGTGCCGCAGATCAGCGATTCTGCGTCGCCTTGATGCACCATGACGGCGGCAATGGCGGTGGTATTGGTGCGCAAAATCGCTTTGGCCAGATCGGGGGTCACGCCTTTGCGGGCCATCACCTCGTGGTAGGCCTGCCAATAGTCGCGGTAGCGTTCATCGTTTTCGGGGTTCACAACGGCGAAGTCTTTATTGGGCCGGATCTTTAGCCCGGCACGCTCGCAGCGCGCCTCGATAACGTCAGGCCGCCCGATCAGGATTGGCGTGTCGACCATCTCTTCCATCATCGCCTGGGCGGCGCGCAGCACGCGCTCATCCTCGCCCTCGGCAAAGACGATCCGGCGCGACACCGTGCGCGCGGCCTGAAACACCGGCCGCATGATCAGCGCTGATTTGAAGACCGAGCCGTCGAGCTTTTGTTTATAGGCGGCCTTATCGGCCAGCGGCTTGGCGGCCACGCCGGTTTCCATGGCAGCCCCGGCGACTGCGCCAGCAACGACGCTAATGAGCCTAGGGTCGAACGGTTTTGGGATCAGATAATCGGGGCCAAATGTCAGGTTCTCGCCCTGATAGGCTTGGGCCGCTTCGGCGCTTGTGGTGGCACGGGCCAGCTCGGCAATGCCGCGCACACAGGCGATCTGCATCTCATCATTTATCTCGCTGGCGCCAACATCCAGCGCACCGCGAAAGATGAACGGGAAACATAGTACGTTATTGACTTGATTTGGAAAATCACTGCGGCCTGTGGCGATAATAGCGCCCGGAGCTGCGGCGCGGGCAATGTCTGGCATGATCTCTGGCGTCGGGTTGGCCAGCGCGAAGATGATGGGGTCAGCCTTCATTTTGCTCACCATGCCGCCGGTGAGAACGCCGGGGCCAGACAGGCCGAGGAACATATCTGCGTCGCCAATCACATCGGCCAACGTGGCCGCCGTTTTGCCCTGAGCAAAGGCGGCTTTTTGCGGTGTCATCTCGGCTTCGCGGCCCTCATAGACCAGCCCTTCAATGTCGCAGAGCCAGACGTTTTCACGCTTAACACCCAGCTTAAGCAACATATTGAGGCAGGCAATACCGGCAGCGCCACCGCCGGTTGAGACCAGTTTAATGTCTTCAAACTTGCGGCCCGTGACGAACATAGCGTTGGTGGCGGCGGCACCAACAACGATGGCCGTGCCGTGCTGATCATCGTGAAATACCGGAATATTCATCCGCTCACGGCAGATTTTCTCGACAATAAAACAGTCAGGCGCTTTGATGTCTTCGAGGTTGATCGCGCCAAATGTCGGCTCAAGCGCGCAAACAATTTCGGCCAGTTTCTCTGGGTCTGGCTCGTTTAGCTCAAGATCAAAGCAATCAATATTGGCGAATTTCTTGAACAGAACCGCCTTGCCCTCCATTACCGGCTTGGAGGCCAGCGGGCCAATATTGCCAAGCCCGAGCACAGCGGTGCCGTTGGTGACAACAGCCACAAGATTGCCGCGTGCCGTGTAATCTTGGGCGGTGGCCGGGTCGGCCTTTATCTCAAGACAGGCATCGGCGACGCCGGGTGAATAGGCGCGGGCAAGGTCACGGCCATTGGCCAGCGGCTTGGTGGCGCGGATCTCTAGTTTGCCGGGCTTGGGATACCGATGGTAGTCCAAAGCTGCCTGTCTCAGGCTGTCACTTGGTGTCTTGGTCATCGGCTTCTCCGGCTGATTATTTAGTATTAAACTAATTTTTTCGTCTCAATATACGTCTTGTACATTAACCACGAACAAGACCCCTTGCCAAACCTGTTAGCGACAGACAGTTTTGGAAGTATGAAGGAAACCATTCGCGCTGAGATTCAGCTAGAAACCCGCGACCTGCGAGCAGATCTGGGGTTTTTCACTAAAACACTGCAAATGCAGCTGGATATGATCTATCCGGCCGATAAACCGTCTGTGGCGGTGTTTTCAGGCCACGGGCTGCGGGTGCGGCTTGTGGCGCAAGCAAATGCGGCTGGCGGGCTGATCGGTATTGCCACTGATGGTGACTTTGCCGATGGGGCGGCCGAGCTGACCAGCCCCGGCGGCATCAGGGTGGTGATCACCCCGCTCAACCCAGCCCTGATCATGCCGCAAACCGAACATGCCTTTGTCGTGCGCCGTTTGGCCGACCGAGCGCCTTGGGTGATCGGCCGCGCCGGGATGATGTACCGCGATCTGGTGCCAAGCAGGCTTGGCGGGGCGATGATCGCCAGTCATATTCGCATCCCCGATGGCGGGCCGGTGCCGGATATGGTGCATTTTCACCGGGTCGGGTTTCAGCTGATATTTTGCTATCGCGGCTGGGTTGATGTGCTTTACGAAGACCAAGGCGGGCTGCGGCGGCTTAATGCGGGCGACTGTTTTATTCAGCCGCCTGAGATCAGACACCGGGTGATTGAGGCGTCTGAAGGTATCGAGGTGATCGAGATAGGTGTCCCGGCTGAGCACATCACCGAGATTGACCATGTGATGCAGCTGCCAACGTCGGATCTGCGGCCAGAGCGTGAATGGCAGGGGCAGCGGTTTGTGCATAATCTGGCCGAGGGGGCCGAATGGACACCGTTCCGGCTGCCCGGCTTTATTGCGCGCGACACCACGATTGCGGCCAATACCGGGGCCAAGGCCGGTGTGCAGGTTGTGCGGCGCGGCACCGGCGCCCCGGTATGGGCGACGCATGATTCTGATATCTTGTTTGGCTTTGTTATGGCTGGGCAGATGGTGCTCGAAGGCGAGGGCAAGGAACCCTATGCGCTGGAGCCGGGCGACGCTTATGTGATCCCGCCGGGCATGGAGACGCGGTTTAGCGACCCGTCGGATGATATTGAGCTGTTAGAGGTCAGCCTGCCGGGTCTGTTTAAAACGACCACCGATCCATAGCGCTATCCAGTTGCGAAAGTGGCTGCCTGTTTCTGTTCGGGGGGAGCGTCCGTATCACGCAACCATCGGTGTAGGGCTGTGGCCCTTCTACGCTGAAAGCGTATTCTACGCCGCTGCCCCGTATGCGACACCAATCGCTGCCTGGTATGCGCCAAGCACGCGTGAGCCGCGCGCCGTCAAATCTCGGAAAATTCAGCCTTTGTTTGAGGGTGCCAGCAAAGGCGGTCACCCGCAGGTCGCGCGCCTCATTGGGCTGCGGATAAAGAGTTGGGGCAGGTCCGCCTAGCCGCCAAACATGCACGAATAGGCCCGTTTCCTGTGCTCCGATGCTTTTTGGCACCCCAAAAGTTGCGGTTAACAGGCAGAGAGTGAACAGTATGGCCGTGTTTTTCAAATGGAGAGGTCTAAGTATCAAGTATATTGACGGTTAGGCGGGTGTTTTAGGTCCCGTCGTGCTGCAAGCATACCAAATCAGCGTAAAAACGATACCTTTGCTGTTAGCATACTATCGCCCTTCGGGCTCTGGCCACTTGAAACCAGCGCCAGAGCGCCGCACTGTGTGGGCCTGTATATGCGCATAGGAGAATGACATGGACCTCGTCGATATTGCCCGCAAAGTTCGGCCCAGTGCCTATGCGCCCTATTCCAACTTCAAGGTTGGCGCGGCTCTGCGCGCGGGCTCTGGCAAAGTTTATCACGGGGTGAATGTCGAAAACGCCGCCTACCCGGAGGGCACCTGCGCCGAGGCCGGTGCGATCGCGGCTATGGTCGCAGCGGGCGAGACGGTGATTGCCGAGGTCGCGGTTATTGCTGATGCGCCGCGCCCGGTCAGCCCCTGCGGCGGTTGCCGCCAAAAGCTGGCCGAGTTTGGCGCGGGCGACGTCGTGGTGACCATGGCCACCACGGGCGGCGCGCTCAAAACCACCACACTTGCAGCATTGCTGCCCGGCGCGTTTGACGCCTCCGATATGGAGAAAAGCTAAACATGGATGTGCGCGGGCTCATAGCCGGGTTACGCCAAGGCGATACACCCGACGCCGCCGCTTTGCACGCCTTTGCCGCTGGGCTGGCCAGCGGTGCGGTCAGCGACGCGCAGGCCGGGGCCTTTGCCATGGCTGTTTGTCTCAACGGTTTGGGCGAAGAGGGCCGGGTGGCGCTGACCATTGGCATGCGCGATTCGGGCGATGTGATGACATGGGATATGCCCGGCCCGGTGCTCGACAAACACTCAACCGGCGGTGTCGGCGACTGTGTATCACTGGTGCTGGCCCCCGCTTTAGCCGCCTGCGGCGCCTATGTGCCGATGATCTCTGGGCGCGGCCTTGGCCATACTGGTGGCACGCTTGATAAGCTAGAGGCGATACCGGGGCTCAACACCCAAGTCAGCGCCCAAACCCTGCGCGATATGGTCGGCGAAATCGGCTGTGCTATCGTCGGCGCCAGCGGCAGCATCGCTCCGGCAGATAAACGCTTATATGCTATAAGGGACGTAACGGCGACGGTTTCGTCTGTTGATTTGATAACCGCTTCGATCTTATCCAAGAAGTTGGCCGCTGGTCTTGAGGGGCTGATCCTCGATGTAAAATGCGGCGCGGGCGCGTTTATGAAAACCCGAGCAGAGGCCCAAGAACTGGCCGAAGCGCTGGTCTTAACTGCCAATGGCGCGGGCTGCAAAACCGCCGCATTGATCACCGATATGAGCCAACCTTTAGTGCCGTCGGTCGGCAATGCGCTAGAGGTCGCCCTGTGCATGGAAGTGCTGGCTGACAACCGTGAAGCCGCGCCAAAACTCTATGAGTTGACCTTGCGATTGGGCGGCGCGCTGCTGGGCCTTGTCGGCATCGACGGTGGTGCGGCCCGCGTGCAACGGGCGCTGTCTAGCGGCGACGCGATGGAACGGTTTACGCATATGGTCGCCGCTTTAGGTGGCCCGCCTGACATTGAAAAAGACTGGCATACGCATCTGCCCAAAGCCCCAGTGATCGGCGACGTATTGGCGCAATCTGATGGTTATATTTCAGCAATTGACGGCGAAAGACTTGGCTTTGCCGTGGTTGGTCTTGGCGGTGGACGCGCGGTTGAGACCGACCTTGTCGACCCGGCGGTTGGCTTTTCTGACATTCTTGAGATCGGCACAAAGGTCAGCCGCGGCATGCCGATTATGACCATTCATGCCGGCGACGGGGCAGGCGCAGAGGCCGCCGCACAGGCGGCAATTCAGGCGGTTACCTTAGCGCCTGAGCCGCCAATATCACCGCCACTTATTCTCGAAAGGGTAGGGCTATGAGCCGTGTCTTCCTCACTGTCATCGATTCTGTCGGCATTGGCGGCGCGCCAGATGCGGCTGCGTTTTTCAATGGCGACAGGCCCGATACCGGGGCCAATACGCTCGGCCATATTGCCGCCGCCTGCGCGGCCGGGGCGGCCAATGAGGGCCGCAATGGACCTCTGCACCTGCCATTCATGGCCGGGCTGGGCCTCGGCGCAGCGATGGAGCTGAGCGCTGGGCTGGCCAACCCGTGGCCAGATGTGCCGGTTACCGGCGCATGGGGGGCGGCAACAGAGGTGTCCAACGGCAAAGACACGCCCTCTGGCCATTGGGAGCTGGCCGGGGTGCCGGTGCCGTGGGACTGGCACAGTTTTCCCAACACCACGCCCGCTTTTCCGACCGATATTACCGACCAAGTCTGCGCTTTAGCCGGGGTCGGTGGTGTACTCGGCAATTGTCACGCATCGGGTACGGCGATCATTGATCAGCACGGCGCGGAACATATGAAAACCGGCTGGCCGATCTGCTATACTTCGGCCGATAGCGTCTTTCAGATCGCCGCACATGAAGAAACATTTGGCCTCGAGCGGTTGCTCGATCTGTGCCGGGCCTTGGCACCGGGCCTGCATGAGATGAAGCTTGGTCGCGTCATCGCCCGGCCCTTTATTGGCTCGGCAGAACAAGGCTTTAGCCGCACTGCACACCGGCGCGACTTTGCGATTGATCCGCCGGCGCCTACTCTGTGCGACTGGGTTAAAGAGGCTGGCGGTACCGTCCATGCTATCGGCAAAATCGGCGATATCTTTTCAATGCAGGGCATTGATGACGTGGTCAAAGGCCGCGATGATGCCCTCATGGATCACCTGTTTTCGGCGGTTGAAAACGCCAAAGACGGCTCGCTAACATTCACCAATTTTGTCGAGTTCGACAGCGAATATGGCCACCGCCGCGATGTTCCCGGCTATGCGCGCCATCTTGAATGGTTTGACGCCGCGTTGGGCCGACTTTTACCTAAGCTAGGCCAAGGTGATCTGTTGATTGTCACGGCTGATCATGGCAATGACCCGAGCTGGACCGGCACTGACCATACCCGCGAACGGGTGCCGGTGATCATGGCCGGGATCGGCGCGAGGGCGCTGGGCCATATGGGTTTTGTCGATGTTGGCGCCAGTGTGGCTGCACATTTGGGGGCCGTGGCCCAAGGGCCGGGAAGGAGCAAATTATGAGCTGGAAGAACCTGCCGAAAGTAGAGCTACATCTGCATCTGGAGGGGGCTGCCCCGCCAAATTTCATCGCCGGAATGGCGGCTGAAAAGAATATTGATATCTCGAAAATTTTCGACGCGCAGGGCGGCTATGCCTACCGCGATTTCGACCATTTCTTGCAAGTCTACGACGCGGCCTGCACGGTTTTGCAAAGCCCCGAAGACTTTGCCCGCCTTACCCGCGCTGTGCTTGAGCAAAGCGCTGAGCATGGCGTGATCTATTCCGAATGCTTCCTGTCGCCTGATTTTTGCGGCGGTGGCGATCTGGCAGCCTGGCGCGACTATTTGGCGGCAATCGAACAGGCAGCAGCCGAGGCCGAGCGCGACTTTGGCATTGTCTTGCGCGGGGTGATCACCGCTGTGCGCCACCTTGGCCCGGACCAGTCAAAAGCCACGGCGCTTTGTGCGGCGGAGACGGCTGGCAGCTTCATCACCGGCTTCGGTCTGGCAGGTGCTGAGATGATGGGACGGCCCAAAGACTTTACCTATGCCTTTGACTTAGCACGCGAAGCTGGGCTGGAACTCACCGCTCATGCCGGCGAATGGGGCGGGCCAGATATGGTCGCCGACACGATCCGCGATTTGAAAGTCACGCGCATTGGCCATGGTATAAACGCCGCTAAGGACGGCGCATTGCTAGACCAGATCGCCGAAGCAGGCATCGTGCTAGAGGTTTGCCCCGGCTCAAACGTGGTGCTCGGCGCCGTGCCAAACTGGGAGGCGCATCCGATAGCGCATCTGCGCGACGCAGGCGTAAAAATCACGGTATCCACCGATGATCCGCCGTTCTTTCACACCACTATGACCCATGAATTTAACCAGTTGGAGAAGGTTTTTGGCTGGGGCGAAGAGGATTTTGCTGCCCTCAATCAAACAGCATTGGACGCAGCGTTTTGTGATGATAAGACCCGCGGCGAGCTGCAAAAAAGGCTAGAGACAAATGACTGATCATGTGAACCTCGTCCAACACCCATTGGTGCAACATAAGCTGAGCCTGATGCGGGCAAAAGACACGTCTACCGCCTCATTTCGAAGGCTGTTGCGCGAGATCAGCCACTTGTTGGCTTATGAGATCACCCGCGAATTGCCGATGACGACAAGCCGCATCGAGACGCCAATGTGCGAAATGGATGCGCCGATGATCGAGGGTAAAAAGCTGGCGCTTATCTCGATATTGCGCGCCGGTAACGGCCTGCTTGATGGGATTTTAGAGCTGATCCCCGCTGCGCGCGTTGGCTTTGTTGGCCTCTACCGTGATCACGAGACGCTGCAACCAGTGCAATACTATTTCAAAGTACCGTCCAAGTTGAATGAGCGGGTGACCATCGTGGTTGACCCAATGTTGGCGACTGGTAACTCGTCTGTTGCAGCGATTGACCTGCTCAAAGAAGCCGGGGCGAACAAGCTGCGATTCATGTGCCTGTTGGCCGCGCCTGAGGGCATTGCCCGCATGAAAGAAGCGCATCCCGATGTGCCGATTGTGACGGCGGCGATTGATAGCCACCTGAATGAGCAGGGTTATATCGTGCCGGGCTTGGGCGATGCGGGTGATCGGATGTTTGGCACAAAGTAGCCATTAAAACACCGGCAATTCTACCCAAGCGGGTAAACAGCGGCTTTACTTATTGGGCCAGTACTGGCATCCTCCCACAACATCTTGTGGGGGGTGCTATGCGCCATTTTGGTTTTGTCGTCGCTGCACTTGGTGCATTTGCTCTAAATCCGGGGCTGGGCTATGCGCAACAGGCCGGCCAAATGCTGCCTGCCGAGTTTCCGCCGAGCGATTATTCTAGCAACCAGTATATCGACAGTCAGGGCTGCGCCTTTATTCGCGCCGGACTGTCTGGCGCTGTGCATTGGGTGCCGCGTTTGAGCCGCACCAGAGAGCAGATGTGTAACTTCCAGCCGACGTTCAGCTCCGCCGAAGTGTTGCCCGAAATACCGGTTGTACCCGCTGGCGTAGTTGTCATGCCGCCGCCCGCCGGGAGCGCCATGGATGTTGTGACACCGGCCGCGGCCGTGGTTGCCGCCCCTGTTGTGACCTCGATAACTGCCTTAATTCCAGCTGTAATTGCCCCGGTTGCAGCCCCCGTGCCGCAGCGAATGACCCTTGCCCAAGCCTGTCAGGGGCGCAGCGGTATTCAGCCGGGTTTGATCAGCAGCCGCACCGGTGCACCGGTTGATTGCGGACCTGCTGCAATGCTGAGTTCTGCGCTGCCCGCGACCATGCCGCAGGCGCAACCCGCCCTGCTGACAGCGCGCTCAGAGCCGCGCCGGTTGACGCTAGCCGCCGTTTGCGCCGAGATGCTGACAACTGGAAGAACATATATAAATCAAGCGACTGGGCAGATGATCACCTGTGCTATTGCGCCGGTATTGGTGGCCAGCTTGCCGCCTGTGCCCGCTGCTCCAATGACAGTTGGTGGGCCGGCCTCCGCAGGTACATATTCTGCCGCAATGGCCTTGCCGGCATCGGCTATCGCTGCGCAGCGCGCTGCTGCAAATTGTGCCGGAACACCCTACCGGCTCGGCACTCAAAACAATGGCACTGCCTACCGTTGTGGTCCGCAAACCCAGTCGCCTTCCGGGCTTAGCTATGGCGGCCTGCCAACAGCGACCCTCGCCACGCCAGTCGTTACCGCTTCTGCTGCAGCGCCGGTTGTGGTCGTCGCAGCCCAGCCCGCTCGGCCGACAACGAATACATCGCTGTTTCAGCGCGCGTCTATTCCGGCATCAAACCCCATTGGTGCCTCGGTGCCAACACGGCCTTTGCCGGGCTACCGCAGGGTTTGGGATGATGGCCGGGTAAATCTAAACCGCGGTTTGCCTGCTCATTATATCATCGCCAATTGAGCCCAAGCTGTTTGCGCAATCTAAGTGAAACATCTTTGCCATTTGGCGGCTTGCCTCCAAAGCGCATAATAGAGCTGGGCACTACATGCAGTGTCGGGGAGCTTAGCGGCTGCAAATACCCTGCAGCCTGATCCAGTCACCGTCATTTAGCACAACCTGCTGCGCATTGCTTTGCACTTCATCTGGCGCATAAAGCTGACCTTCGGGATCAACAAACCGCGCCCAAGGGCCAAAGGCGACACCAGCCTGTGCAAAGCCGCGTTGAAGATCAGCTGTGCTTGCCCGTTGAGGCCGCTCAGCCAGCAGGGTTTGCGCATGGCGTTGCAATAGTTCGACAGGCAGATCGCCGGTGGTGAGCAGGGTGATAACTTGGCGCAAACCGGCAGATTGTAACAGTCGCTCAAATGGGGCATCGACCTGCTGCGCGCCGTTATTTGGCGCCGTGCCGACAAGGCCACCGGCATTGCCGCCGACCAGCGCTTCAATAATATATCCGGCGGTAACGGCGGGCTCACTGGCCTGTTCAACAGCACTTCTCGGCAGCACAACAATATTGCCTGGCAGCACAATCGGCCATTCTGGCCCATCCGGCACAACGACGATCTGGGCTGATGAACCAGCGGCCAGCAGACGTTCTTTCAGCAGTGCCAGAGCTTGGCTGCCGAGCGGTTCGCGACAGGTTTGCCCGGCTTGGCGCTGAACATGGCCCAGCAGGCTTGCGCCAATTTCCAGCTGCTTTGAGGCGGGCATGGCCCGCTGGGCTTGCCGCGTCAGCGCTGACGGCAGCCAAAAAAGACCGATACTGGAAAATACGACGATCGCGCCCAAGATCGAGGCCAGCCGCAACCGCCCCGGATGCGGGCGCGCATGGCTCAGCGTATGGCGAATTTTTTCGATCGCGCCGATCATCAGATCATCTTCGATTTCAAGCGTTTCGGCGGCGTCTGGCTCGGGGCCGTAAAGCGCGGGCAGGGCGTCAGGGTTTAGCCGGGTCACCGCGGGCAGTGACCAATGGCTGAGCACACGGCCCGCCGCGTCACTCATCACCAAAGTGGCGTCGCCAAATGAAACGGTAACCTCACGCCGCTGAGCATCAAGCTGAGCGCGCCAAAGGCCCGATGTTTCTAGACGTTGATATTTTTTGAGCGCCGTCATTTCGGGGCCTGCCCTGCCTCCGGATTTTGGCCGAATATAGACCAGATGGCGCGGGTTGAATAGGGGGCGGCTCTTGCCAATATCGGCTATCGCGCTCAAGCTAAGCTTATTATTTCAATTGGGCCGCAAACCTCATGATCCTTTCGCGCGGGCGCCGCTATTTGTTTGTTCATGTCCCCAAAACGGGAGGCACGGCGATGGCATTGGCGCTGGAAGATCGGGCAATGAAGGACGACCTTATGGTTGGCGACACGCCCAAAGCGCTGCGGCGCAAGGGCAAGTTGCGCGGGGTTGAAACCAATGGAAGGCTTTGGAAACACTCCTCTATTTCTGAAGCTGAGGGGCTGTTTAACCGCGAAGAGCTGGCAGAGCTTTTTATTTTCACGCTGGTGCGCAACCCGTGGGATCGCAGCGTGAGCTACTATCATTGGCTGCGCGAGCAGAGCTTTGCTCATGCTGCAGTTGCGCTGGCCAAGGCCCATGATTTTGACGGTTTCATCCGCGAGCCAGAGACCTGTGCCGCGCTTAAAACTTGGCCAACACGGCGCTACTTGACTGATGGGGCAGGGCAGGAGCGCCCGGCTTTGTGCATTAGGTTGGAACATTTGCAGCAAGATATGGTGCCGCTTTGCGCCCATCTGGGCTTTGAGCTGGCGTTGGAGTGGGTCAACCGCTCAGGGCGCGCCGCTGATTGGCGCGGCTATTATTGTGCACAAACGCGGGCCATGGTGGCCGATGCCTGTGCCGAAGATATTGCCCGGTTTGGCTACGAATTTTAAGCGGGGAGGCGGTAACGCCTCCCCAATGTTTAAGCCGCGTCTTGGGCGCGGAACCGGCCGTAAAAGGTCTCGCCCTTTTTGGCCATGTCGCGCAGCAGGTCTGGCACGGCAAAACGTGCGCCGTGTTTGGCGGTTAGCGCGTCGCAAATCTCAACCGCTTGCGCCGCACCCATAATGTCGAGCCACGAGAACGGCCCGCCGGACCAAGGTGCGAAGCCCCAGCCAAGGATTGCGCCAACATCGCCTTCGCGAATGTCGGTCAACACGCCGTCTTCAAGCGCGCGTACCGCTTCGAGAACCTGAGCGAAAAGCAGACGGTGCTGCACATCGCTCAGCTCTGGCTGGTCTTCAGCTACCGGGTATTTATCGGCCAAACCGCTCCATAGCCCGGTGCGTTTACCGGCCTCATCATAGGCATAAAAACCGGCCTTGGCTTTGCGGCCAAGGCGGCCCTCATCGGCTAGCCAGAACACGACCTCATCGACATCTTCGTCGGCGTAATCATCGCCCATGGCGATCTTGGTGGCTTTGGCGATTTTGACACCAAGGTCGATTGAGGTCTCATCGACCAGCTGCAATGGCCCCAGCGGCATGCCGACCAGTTTGGCGGC
>JAESRD010000061.1 GCA_016764835.1 Paracoccaceae bacterium
GCTGGCCGGCGTGACCCGGGTAATGTCATTGTCCAGCTCATCAAGCGTATAGCCCACGGCCAGTTTGGCGGCGATCTTGGCTATGGGGAAACCGGTGGCTTTGGACGCCAAAGCCGAGGAGCGCGACACGCGCGGGTTCATCTCAATAACCACCATGCGGCCATCTTCAGGGTTGATTGCCCATTGAACATTGGAACCGCCGGTCTCAACGCCGATCTCGCGCAATACAGCAATCGAGCCATTGCGCATGATCTGATATTCTTTGTCCGTCAGCGTCAGCGCTGGGGCGACGGTTATACTGTCGCCGGTATGGACGCCCATCGGGTCGATGTTTTCGATCGCGCAGACGATGATGGCATTGTCGGCGGTGTCGCGCACCACCTCCATCTCGAACTCTTTCCAGCCGAGCAGGGACTCGTCGACCAAGATCTGGCCAACCGGCGAGGCATCCATGCCTGTGCGGCAAAAGTGCATATAATCGTCGCGGTTATACGCCACGCCGCCGCCGGTGCCGCCCAACGTAAAGGCAGGCCGGATGATCGCCGGTAGGCCGATTTCGGGCAGGGCTTCCAGCGCCTCAGCAACGCCTGCATTCAAATCAAAGCGGCCGGTCTCCAACTTGGGGGCGGTGACGATCGTCGCCTTGGGGTTCTCTAGCCCAATCCGGTCCATCGCCTCGCGAAACAGCTTGCGGTCTTCGGCCATTTCAATTGCTTTTTGGTCAGCACCAATCAGCTCAACGCCAAACTTCTTGAGCACACCCATATCGGCCAAAGCCAGCGATGTGTTCAGCCCGGTCTGGCCGCCCATGGTTGGCAGCAGCGCGTCGGGGCGCTCTTTTTCAATAATCTTGGCCACAACTTCCGGCGTGATCGGCTCAATATAGGTCGCATCAGCAAGGCCCGGATCGGTCATGATTGTCGCTGGGTTTGAGTTGACCAGAATGACCCGGTAGCCCTCTTCGCGCAAAGCTTTGCAGGCCTGAGCGCCGGAATAGTCAAACTCGCAAGCCTGTCCGATAACAATTGGTCCAGCGCCGATAATCATGATCGAGCGGATGTCAGTTCTTTTCGGCATCGGGTTCCCCTAAAGCAGCAGCAGATGGGCAGCAAATCGATCGGACTTATAGGCCCGTGCGGACCGGGCGCAAGGGGCGTTTACTTTATGGGTAAAGGTAATCGCGCGTAACCGGCACCGTGGTTTGGCTCTTTGCCAGCTGCATATGAAAGATTACCTGCGGCATATCGATCATTGAGAGCTCGGACGAGACCAGATAAAACCGCCACATGCGGATGAAGCGCTCGTCGTAATGTGTGCGCACTTCGTCGAGCCTTGCCTCAAAGCGTAGCAGCCATTCATGCACAGTTTTTGCATAATGCGTGCGCCAGACCTCAATATCGGATGGGGCGAGGTTCGTATGCTCGATCACTTTTATGGTCTCAGACAGCGAAGGCGAATAGCCGCCGGGGAAGATATATTTGTTAAACCATTGGTTCAGGTTAGAGGGCGGCGCGGTGCGGCCAATATGGTGGATCAGCGCCACGCCGTCCTCGGCCAGGTTCTTGTCGATCCGTTCAAAATAGGCGCGGTATTGCGGCTGACCGACATGCTCGAGCATGCCAACAGAGACAATCCTGTCAAACACCTCGTCGACATGGCGATAATCTTGCAACCGAAAATCGGTCAGATCAGCGACGCCTGCTTCTGCGGCCCGCGCCTCGCAGGCGGCGCGCTGCTGCGCCGATAGCGTGACGCCAGTGACATGAACGCCGTATTCTTTGGCCAAGTTTATTGCCAAGCCGCCCCAGCCGCAGCCAATATCAAGCACCCGCATGCCCGGTTTGAGAAGCAGTTTGCGGGCGATATGCAACTTTTTGTTGGTCTGGGCCTGCTCCAGCGTTTCGCCGTCTTCGCGAAAATAGGCGCAAGTATAAAGGTAGTCATCATCCAAAACCAGATAGTAGAATTCGGATTTTATCTCATAATGATGCTCGACATTCTGGCGGGCTTTGAGCAGCGGCGTCCATTGGTGCCAGCGCCGCAAAAACCAGCGGGCATTTCGCGCCAACCTCTGGGTGAGTGGCAGATGGCCCCGCTCTGAGTTGCGAATAACCAGCTGCATCAGCCCGCGCACATCATCGCCCTCGATGGTCAGCGCTTCATCCATATAGGCCTCGCCCAGGGCCAACTCGGGGTTGAAGATCAGTTTGCGCGGCAAATCGGCTTTGTGGAAGGTAACACTGACTTGGTAATTGTCGCCGTCACGCGCCGGTTTGCCAAACGCGTGAACCACACCATTTGCGAAAGTAACGCTAAGCTGGCCCTCATTAATGAGCCGCCCCAGCAAGGAGATCAGTAATTTATCCCACATATTCTTTGCTCTGTTAATATTTTGTTAATCTATTCAAATAGGCAAAGTAGAGTTCATTTCGGCAATGTACACATAGATATTTAGCTATGTGGCCGTCTTGGGTTGACTTTCGGGCCGCATCGCCGTCAATCGGGCCGATAAATTCGCATTTTCTGAGGGATATCATGCACGCTTACCGTAGCCACACTTGTGTAGAACTTAATGCGGCCAATGTCGGCGATAAGGTGCGCCTGTCAGGCTGGGTGCACCGGGTGCGCGATCATGGCGGCATATTGTTCATCGATCTGCGCGACCATTACGGCATAACCCAACTGCTCTGCGACCCCGACAGCCCGGTTTTTGCCGAAGTTGAGAAGCTACGCTCTGAGTGGTGCATTCGCATTGATGGCGAGGTTAAAGCCCGCGACCAGAGCCTGATCAACACCAAGCTGCCCACCGGCGAGGTCGAGGTGTTTATCCGCGATCTTGAAGTGCTCGGCCCTTCGGCTGAGCTGCCGCTTATGGTCTTTGGCGACCAAGAATACCCCGAAGAAACCCGGCTTAACTACCGCTATCTCGATCTGCGCCGCGAAAAAATGCAGCGCAATATGATCCTGCGTTCAGACGTGGTCGCCTCTATGCGCAAGCGCATGTGGGACAGTGGGTTTAAAGAGTTCCAAACGCCGATTATCACGGCCAGCAGCCCTGAAGGCGCGCGCGACTTTCTGGTGCCGTCGCGTCTGCATCCGGGAAAGTTCTACGCCCTGCCACAAGCGCCGCAGCAGTTCAAACAGCTGCTCATGGTCTCAGGCTTTGACAAATATTTCCAAATAGCGCCGTGTTTTCGCGACGAAGACCCGCGCGCAGACCGCTCACCAACCGACTTTTACCAGCTCGACATCGAGATGTCCTTTGTTACCCAGCAAGACGTGTTCGACACGATAGAGCCGGTTTTGCAGGGCATCTTCACCGAGTTTGGCAAGGGCCGTGCTGTCGATACTGAATGGCCGCAGATCAGCTACCGCGACGCCGCGCTGTGGTATGGCTCAGACAAGCCAGACCTGCGCAACCCGATCAAGATGCAAGTGGTCTCCGAGCATTTCCGTGGTTCCGGCTTTGCCATTTTCGCCAAGCTGCTGGAGCAGGAAGGTACCGAGATCCGCGCCATCCCAGCGCCAAAAGGCCCCAATGGCGCCCCGGTTGGCCGCAAGTTCTGCGACCGGATGAACAAGTTCGCCCAAGGCGAAGGCCTGCCGGGCATGGGCTATATCTTCTGGCGCGAAAAGACCGCAGATGCGGTGGCCCAAGAGCTTGGCATTAAGGTCAAAGAAGCACAGGCCAAGTTGAAATCTGGCGAGATCGTCGGCGGTATGGAAGCCGCAGGCCCCTTGGCCAAAAACATCGGCCCAGAGCGGACCGAAGCCATCCGCCTGCAGTTGGGCCTCGAGCTCGGCGACGCCGCCTTCTTCCTCGGCGCAAGGCCAAAACCTTTGAGCCGGTTGCAGGCCGTGCCCGCAACACCATCGGCGAAGAGCTGGGCCTAACCGACAAGAGCCGCTTCGCCTTCGCATGGATCGTCGATTTCCCAATCTACGAACGCGACGCAGAGACCGGCAAACTCGACTTTGAGCATAACCCATTCTCCATGCCCCAAGGCGGCATGGAAGCCCTCATGGGCGACCCGCTCGAGGTGCTCGGCTACCAATATGACCTGTCCTGCAACGGCTACGAGCTGATCTCCGGCGCGATACGTAACCACCGCCCTGAGATCATGTTCAAAGCCTTTGAGCTGGCTGGCTACGGCGAAGACGAGGTGCGCAAGCGCTTCGGCGGCATGGTCAATGCCTTTACTTACGGCGCCCCGCCGCACGGTGGCTGCGCTGCCGGTATCGACAGGATCGTTATGCTGCTGGCCGATGAAGACAATATCCGCGAGGTCATCCTCTTCCCCATGAACCAGCGGGCCGAAGACCAGATGATGTCAGCCCC
>JAESRD010000062.1 GCA_016764835.1 Paracoccaceae bacterium
AAGCCGGGATTAATAAGGCTCAAATCTATGCCCTTAGCGGCAAGTTCAAAATAACTCGCCTCTGCCAGGGTAATCAATGCGGCCTTGGATGAATTATAGACGGCAGAACCGGGAATTCCATTATAGCCAGCAAGGGATGCCACCCAGGAAATATGCCCAGTTCCTCGCTTGCTCATGGCAGGCACCAAAGCGGCAACCGCATTGGTAACGCCTAGAATATTGGTTTCATAAATTACCCGAAAAAGCTCTGCATCAGGTCTCGGTTCAGTGGAATTAGCACTGACGCCAGCATTGAGAATTGCCAGATCAATCGGGCCATGGGCTGCTTCGATATCTATCACGCATTTCGCCACCGCTTTTTCATCGGTTACATCGAGAGGAAAGGCGTAGACATTTGAATATTCGTCTGCCAGTTCGCGGAGTTTTCCGCTGGAACGGGCAGATATGGCGAATCCGGCTGACCCCCAAATGCTGCGCCAGTTTGCGCGACGAAGGCAGCCGCTCGCCGGGGCGAAAGCGGCCGGTCAAGATCCCGCTGGCGACCATAGCGCGGATGCGGGCCTGCAATGTGCCGGGGGCGGCTGAGTCGAGCAAGAAGGATTCGGGTGGGATCATGAGCGGTCAATTGGCTATAAGGTTTGGCTCAAGTGGACCTATTTAAGCCCGAATAGCAAGAGACGCATCTGGTGGCGTCTTGCGGGGCATTGTCGGTGACAATGCCTGTTCTCAGCGAAACTCTGATTCAGAGAGGGGACGCATATTCGTGGGGGAAATTAAGGTTGAGCCATAACAATCCACCAACCAGAATAGCGCGGGCAATATATAATGAACCAACAAAACAGGCTCGAAGAGCGCGCAAGAATGGCCGTTTTGGGTGACATTGGCGGCGTAAGACCTGAGAAAGACAACCGCGCCAAAAGCTGGTGGGACGGCGACTTTCTCGGCGCTGAAAGAGAAGACCTGCCCGTTTGCGTGCGGTCAAGCCGCCTCATGCACCCCGTCCTTCAAATCCGTGTGGATGAATAACCAGAAAACCCGCAGGCATGTGCGGGCCTAGGGCTTGTCAATATTTGGATGGATTTGCAGTCTACCGAATTGGGGGGCGCAAAAGGCGGGAATGGATTTCTGGTTCGCTTCTCTCGATATTGAATGCCTGGCCCCGCTTGGCGTAGGCTTTAGAGCGCGCGCCGCGCTGCCGACATTTCCCGTTCTTTGGCCCGAAACAATTCTTGAGCCATCAAGTTGGGATGATATGGTTGGCGAGCTGCCAGCATGCCTTGCGCGCTCCGATTTTGGTTGGCCCCAATTTATGCGATGTGCAATCTTCGCGCGAAATGCGGGCTATGCCTTTGAAATTCAACAATCAGCCTCAGGCAAACTCAAAAATATCCGCCGTTACTTGCGCAATGCTCACCCCGGCCAGCTCTATCGTACCCAATCCAAGGCTGATCAGCGCGTTGCCAGCGGCGGTCTCGCTAAGCACAAAACTGTCTATGCCAGTCACGCTGGTGCGGGTAAAATCCAAGATATCGTCCGTTGGATCGAAATCGAGAATGATGTCATTGCGGATATTGCCAGCACCTTCCGTCTCGAAGATAAAGATGTCTGCTCCGCCGCCGCCGAGCACTATATTTGAGCCCAGACCGGCGTAGATTTCGTCATCGCCAGTGGTGCCGAGCACGATGTCTTCGCCGCCCTTATCTGCGCCGCCATGCACGCTATATGTGTGCTTATCACCTTCGATAAATGCGATGTGGAATGTCATGCTGGTGCTTTGCCCGGTGGCTATTTCGATCTCTTCAATGCCGCCGCCGGTGAGCTGGTCGATCAGGGTCAGTGTGCCGGTCTGGCCGGTATCATTGTGATAGGTGACGATCAGATCGTCGCCCGACAGCTCCAGATCAATACCGTGCAACAGCTGGTCGATCGAGAAAAAACCGCCCAGCTGGACCTTATCAACATCATCAACCCGCCCGATATCAGTGATGATATCATCCGTCGGCGCGGCAGTTGAGATGACATAGGTGTCGCTGCCCGCGCCGCCTTCCATCTGATCATTACCGCCACCGCCGCTCATAATGTCATCGCCTGCGCCGGCGATCAGCTTGTCGTCACCGTCGCCGCCATGCAGCGCGTCATCGCCATTGCCACCGAGCAAAATGTCGTTGCCAAAGTCGCCGAACAGCGTGTCAGCACCGCCACCACCGAGGATGATGTCGAGCCCACCGCCGCCGCGCAGTTCGTCATCGCCGCCGCGACCAAATATGATTTCGTTGAGGGCTGTGCCAAGCAGATGGTCGGCCGCGCCGGTACCGAATATTTTTGTGAATGTAGCCAAGGAAAAAACCCTTTATGCAAACGGCGGCAAGGTTGTCGCCGTCGCTATTATACATCACAACTTACGAATGTGTCTATGTGTGACGACGTCGCAGGCGTTAACCAGCAACCCGGCCAATCGCCCCGTCAACGGCCTCGATAATCTGGTCAATATCATCGCGGGTGGCGATCAACGCCGGGGCAAAGAGCAGCACATTATTATAGCCGGGCACCGAGCGGTTGGTCGCCCCGATCATAACGCCTTGGGCTATGCAATCGGCGACAATCGCGCCGATCTTGGCCTCGGGTAGCACTTCTTTGGTGGCGCGGTCAGTGACCAGCTCTATGCCGCCAAACAGCCCCATGCCGCGCACATCGCCAATCGATTTGTGCTTGTCCATCAGCCCGGCGAGTTGCTCGTGGAAATAGGCACCTGTCTCGGTCGAGTTTGCGCATAGGTTCTCGTCTTCGATGATCTTCATGTTCTCAAGCGCTGCCACCGGCCCGGCAGCGCAGCCGCCAAAGGTCGAAATATCGCGGAAATAGCCCAGCGGATCGCTGTCATCTTTGAACATCTCGAACACGGCTTCGGTGGTCACACATGTCGAGATCGCCGCATAGCCAGAGGCCACGCCCTTGGCCATGGTCACAATATCTGGCTGCACGTCAAACTGTTGATATCCAAACCATTTTCCTGTGCGCCCAAGCCCGCAGACCACCTCATCAATATGCAGCAATATCTCATATTTGCGGCAGATTTCTTGGACTTTTTGCCAATAGCCGTCGGGGGCCACAATAATGCCGCCGCCAGCCGTAATCGGCTCAAGACACAGCGCGCCAACCGTCTCTGGACCTTCGCGCAGGATCACCGCTTCAATAGCCTCAGCGGCGCGGATACCGTAGCCTTCGCCCGCATCATCGGCGCGGTAGGCGAGGCAATGCGGCACTTCGACAAAGCCGGGCGCAAAGGGGCCGTATTGGGCGTTGCGCTGCTGTTGGCCACCGGCCGAAAGCGCGCCAATTGTTGTGCCGTGATAATCACGGTCGCGGTACAAGATTTTGTACTTCTTGCCGCCGTGATGTTTGTGCGAAATCTGACGCACCATTTTGAAGGCTTTCTCATTCGCCTCAGAGCCGGAATTGGCGTAGTAAACCCGACTCAAGCCCGGCATTTTGCCTGTCAGCCGCTCGGCGAACTGCGCGCCAGCTATGGTGCCCGCCGCGCCTGAAAAATAGCACATCTTTACCAGCTGGTCGCGCACGGCATCAGCAATCTGTGTGCGGCCATAGCCGACATTTACTGTCCAAACGCCGCCCGATACCGCATCAAGATATTCGGTGCCCTTAATGTCCCAAACCCGCATGCCTTTGCCCTCGACGATAATGCGCGGGTCAATGGTCTCGAAGGGTTTATGCTGGATCAGGTGGTGCCAGACATTGTTGCGGTCAGCCGCAATGATGGCTTCAGGGTCGTTGGGCAGGGGGATGTTCATCAGGAGCCTCCTTTGGCTTTTTTGCACGATATTTTGTGCAGGATGCGCCGCAAAACTCATTGGCCGTAGGGCCAGATGAATCCCATGGCTAAGGCCAAAAACTTGCCGTGCGCTGGCGAAGGCCCGCCAATTGGGCAGTTGGCATAGTGCTGGGCGGCCAAATAGCCCAATATTGCCAGCAGGGCTGGGCGGCAGCTGATTTTCGTGCACAAATGGGTGAGGCGCGCGGGACTGCGCGGCAAATGGCGGCAAACCGCCCAATCTTTGGGCCAACCCAAAGACAAAGACTGTGGGAGAAACGAATGAGACTGACATCAATTCTGGCCGGAACGGCAACGGGCATTGCGCTGCTTGCAGGCGCGGGTGCGGCCGTGGCGCAAGACGATGGCATTACCGTCGGCTATTTCCTTGAATGGCCAATGCCGTTTCAGTTTGGCAAAGTCACTGGGCTTTATGACGAAGCGCTTGGCGTGCCGGTCACTTGGGTCAGCTTCGAGACGGGCACGGCGATGAGTGCGGCCATGGCGTCGGGCGATGTGCAGATATCGGTCAGCCAAGGGGTGCCGCCCTTTGTTGTGGCCACCAGCGCTGGGCAAGACCTGCAAATTATCGATGTCGCGGTCTCGTATTCGGATAATGACAATTGCGTGGTCCGCTCTGACCTGGAGATTGATGCCAGCAATGCCGGCGATTTGGCTGGCTCTAAAGTTGCAGTGCCGCTGGGCACGGCGGCGCATTACGGCTTCCTGCGGCAGATGGAACATTTCGGCGTTGATCTGGCCAGCTTGGTGATTGTCGATATGGCACCACCAGACGGCGCGGCAGCTATCGCCCAAGGGGCTGTTGATATGGCCTGCGGCTGGGGCGGCTCACTGCGCCGGATGAAAGAGCACGGCAATGTGCTGCTGACAGGCGCCGAAAAAGAAGCGCTGGGCATTCTGGTGTTTGACGTAACCTCAGCGCCATCATCCTTCGTAGCCGAAAACGACGAACTGGTCACCGCCTTTCTCAGCGTGACTGCGGCGATGAATGCAGGCTGGAATGACGGCTCCATGGTTGATGAGATGCTGCCCGTTATCGCCCAAGATTCCGGTATGGATGAAGACGCGACAGCAGAGACATTGGCCGGATTCGTCTTCCCATCAGTTGATGACCAGCTGACTGAGAAGTGGCTCAATGGCGGCGCGCAGGAATTTATGCTCGGCGTGGCGGCAGTGTTCGTAAATGCGGGTTCCATCCCATCGGCGCTTGAGACCTACGAAGGCAACGTGAACATTGAACCGCTGCAAGCGGCGCATGACATGTAAGCCGATTAGGCCGGGGCGGCGCGCTGCCCCGGCCCCACCAATAATGTAGCCAAAAGGCTAAGCGGCTATGAGCAACCTCATTATCGACACTCTTTCTATGCAGTTTGACCTGCCCGGCGGTGGAACCGTGCAAGCGTTGCAAGATATCTCGCTAGAGCTGGCACAAGGCGAGCTGCTTTCGGTGCTCGGCCCGTCTGGCTGTGGCAAAACCACCTTGCTCAACATCCTCGCAGGCTTTCTTGCGCCCACATCTGGTACGGTTTCGCTGGGCGGCGTGCCGGTCACCGGGCCGGGGGCCGAGCGTGGCATGGTGTTTCAGCAAGGCGCATTGTTTGAGTGGATGTCAGTGCGTGAAAACGTCGGCTTTGGCCCGCGCATGAAACGGATGCCAAAGGCGCAAACCCGTGAAAAGGTTGACCATTTACTCGATGTTGTCGGGCTAAGCGACTTCAAGGAGAAGGCAGTCTATGAGCTGTCTGGCGGCATGCAGCAACGCGTGGCGCTTGCCCGCTGTCTGGCCAATGACCCCGATGTTATTCTTATGGATGAGCCGCTGGGCGCACTCGACGCGCTGACCCGTGAAAAGATGCAAGGGCTGGTGTTGAAGCTGTGGAAAGAGACAGGCAAGACCATTGTTCTGATCACCCATTCGGTCGAAGAAGCCCTGCTATTGGGCGAGCGGCTGGTGGTTATGGCGCCGCGACCGGGGCGGATACACCGCGAATACCGGCTGCCCTTTGCTGAGCTTGGCGTTAATTCAGACCTGCGTGAGGTCAAGAAACACCCGGAGTTTAACGCCCGCCGCGAAGAGATATTGTCAATGATTTGGGACATGGAAGAGGAGATTATGGGCCGGGCAGAGGGGGCATGAAATGGAACTGATCGCAGCCCTTTGGGACGAACTCGTCACCGTGCTCAGCACAGTGATCGGCGCGCTGCCCTACATCATCGGCTATGTGGCGCTGATCTTTGTCATCATGTTGCTTTGGCAGTTCGTCACTGGTTTTTTCGCCAAACGCAGCGGCTATAACGCCCGCAAAACCGTGACCTTTGGCGATGAGAGCGCGGTGAGTTCCAACTTCGCGGCTTCTGTCATTTCGATCTTGCTGATCTTCTTGCTTTGGGGCGCATTTACCGGCTCAAAACTGTTGCCGGGCTTCATGCATGCGCCCGGACCCTATCTTGGCGATGCCAGCTTTACCTACACATCAACCGCGGCCGATGGCAGCAGCGACGATGCGCAGGTTTTTGTCCGCGTGCACAGCTTTGGCACCACCGCCGAGCTACCAGAGTTTGAGCCGGGGAGCGGCTTTGCCAAAAACGACGCGATCTTGATCATCGCCTACCGCAATGAGCTGCTTAAGGTCGAAGACAATGACGAGATTACCCGCGACGGCGGCGCGATCATCACCGCAATCAATGGCCAAGCGCTGGTCGCCAGCGGCCCCGGCATCGCCACCGACTTTGGCATGGTTGCCCTGTCGCGCCGCGGCACGGTCAACATCACCCCGGCCAAAGGCTGGCAGATGGAGCCGATCTGGCTGCCATCGCCGGAAGCGGTCTGGGCGCGGCTGATTGAGATCTCAGATACCGGGTTTCGCAACTCAACGCTGGCCGAACATCTCGGCTTTTCTCTTTTTCGCGTTATCGTCGGCTTCTTGCTCGGCGCAATCGTTGGTATCCCACTGGGCTATGCAATGGGGCTAAGTAACTGGTTTCGCGGCTGGTTTGACCCAATTGTTGAGTTCATGCGGCCAGTGCCGCCACTCGCCCTTATCCCGCTGGTCATCATCTGGGCAGGCATCGGCGAGGTCGGCAAGATCATATTGCTGTTCCTCGCAGCCCTGTGGATCATGGCCATTGCCGCCCGCTCCGGCGTTTCTGGCGTGCGCATTTCCAAGGTCCATGCTGCCTATTCGCTGGGGGCCAGCAAGTGGCAAATCATGCGCCATGTCATTATCCCCAATTCATTGCCAGAGATATTTACTGGCGCGCGTGTGGCAATGGGTGTGTGCTGGGGCACCGTTGTGGCGGCAGAACTTGTTGCTGCTGAAAAGGGCGCAGGTATGATGATCATGGTCGCGTCAAAGTTCCAATCGACCGATGTGGTGATCATGGGCATCATTCTCATCGGGGTGATCGGCTTTAGCATCGACATGTTAATGCGCTGGGCAGAACGGCTGCTGGTGCCATGGAAAGGCAAAGGCTAATGATCAAGCTGCCCGATGACGCCACCCGCCCGGTGGCCCCGGTGCTCGAAAACGTGACCCATGCGCAAAAGCTGCCGGGGCGGCAGTTGCGGATGATCCACAACCATCAGCGCGAAAACATGAAACATTTGCGCGGCTTGGTAACCGTGGCGCGGTCAGGCGGCTTGCCGGATGGCGGCGCAGAGGCGGCAATGGCCCCCAACGAGATGCTGCAAAACTTGCGCGAGTTTGGCTCGCTTTGCGGCCAGCATTGTCAGATCGTGCATATGCATCACTCAATCGAAGACGCGCATATCTTCCCGGCTTTGGCCGATAAGGCCGTGGGTTTTCGGGCGGTGGTGCAGCGGTTGGTTGATGAGCATAAATCTGTGCATGCGCTGCTGTTGCAACTGGTTGATGAGCTAAACGCGCTGAACGCTGAACAGAGCGAGACAAGGCTAGAGGCGGCGATGCGCACTTACGAACAGCTCGAGACCTTCCTGTTGTCGCATCTCGGCTATGAAGAAGACTCGATTAGCGATGCGCTCGGCGTCTTTAAAATTGGCATCTAAAGGGCCGATAGCTTATTAAGGATCGGGCAGTCGGGCCGGTGATCGCCGGCGCATTTGCCGACCAAGTCTGAAAGCGTGTCGCGCATGGCGCAAAGGTCGGTGATCTTGGCCTCAATCGCTGTGAGATGGGTTTTGGCAATGGCGCGGACATCGGCGCTGGCCCGGTCTTGATCCTCCCACAACGCTAATAAACCCCGGCATTCGACGATTGAAAATCCGAGGCTGCGCGCGCGGCCAAGGAAAGTCAGCTTATGGGCGTCATCCTCGCCAAAGTCGCGGTAGCCATTTGCGGCGCGGGGCGGTGAAACCAGCCCTATTTCTTCGTAGTAACGGATGGTTTTGGCCGGTAGTCCTGTCTTTTTGGCGACTTGTTGGATGTTCATGCGCTGCCCAACTTAAGGGGGCGCATGCGGCGCAGGCGCAGCGCGTTGGCGAGCACAAAGACCGACGACATAGCCATGGCCAAAGCGGCCAGCTTTGGGCTGAGCATAATGCCAAATGGCGCGGCCAAAAGCCCGGCGGCAACCGGGATAAGCAAGATATTATAGCCGAATGCCCAAACCAGATTGCCCTTGATGTTCGACAGGACTTTTTGGCTGATATCAATCGCCTGAACCGCGCCGCTCGGGTCGCCTGACATGAGCACAATATCGGCAGCTTCCAGCGCGATATCGGTACCGGTGCCAAGGGCGATGCCTGTGTTTGCGGCGGCCAAAGCGGGCGCGTTGTTGATACCGTCACCGACAA